>CAZASC010000004.1:111903-117061 GCA_964487695.1 uncultured Victivallales bacterium | reverse complement strand
TCGGATTTCCTTTGTGCCGGCAGATAGTCCGGTTGCCCATTGTCTTTGTCCGATATCACGACAGGTTCGACAGGCCACTTGAAACCGAAAAGGGAATCGTTGTATCGGATGCTTTTCTCAGCAGAAGGATGATAGAAGTTCGTTGAAAGATAGTTGATCATGCAGTTATCGTCCAAGGTGAGGAACGCGTTGGCGCATCCGGGCGGCACATGCACGCCAAGCCGGTTCGACTCATTCAGCTCAATGCCTACCCACTGAAGATATGTGGATGATGAACACCTTAAATCCACGACAATATCGTAAATTCCACCCTTGAGACATGACACAGTCTTTCCCTCGCTGTGCGGCGGTAATTGATAGTGAAATCCCCTCAGCGTGTAACGCCGCTTGTTTTCGGACACGTTGCATTGCCGGATCAGGGCGGAAATGCCGTGCGCAGCAAACTCCCGTTCACAATAATGCCTGCGAAACACACCGCGCTCATCGGAAAACACCTCCGGTTCAATCAGAAACATACCTTGAATCTTCTGAGCGTGAAACTTCACTCCGTGCTCCGCTTTCTGCAACGACATTCCGTATGCGATCAAAACAATCGCGTTTCTAGCATGAATGAACAGCTTCTAGCAAGATCGGGGAGAGATTATCGAAGAGTAAAAATCATATGGACTCTTGACACGCCTTTTCATTAATGTGCCCGAAATCTAACAACTACGGAGAAAAGTTATGGCAACTACCGATTTCAAAGCAGCTTATAAGACAATAATGGATGACCATTTTCCTGCCCGTATGGAGATCAGCTTCGTTGACGAATCGGGACGACAAACACTCCTTTACGAAAAAGCGTCATGGCTTATCGAAGGCGTTAAGAAGGGCTTGCGCTACGGCGAGAATCCAGGCCAGGAAGCTGCGCTCTACAAATTGATCAATGGAAACCTGCGACTCGGCGATGTGCAAACCATTCAGTCAGGCAAGTATCTGGCTTCCGATATGGAGTTGCTCCAGTCCGGCAAACACCCCGGCAAAACCAATATCACCGATGTGGACAACGCGCTGAATATCCTTCGCTATCTCACTGACAAGCCCTGCGCGATAATCGTCAAACACAACAATCCCTGCGGCGTCGCGAAAGGCAATTCCCTGGCCGAAGCGTATCATAAGGCCAATATGGCCGATCGTGTCGCAGCGTTCGGTGGTGCTATCGCAGTCAATCGAACACTCGACATGGATACGGCGAAGCTGATCTCCGAGAACTATGCCGAGGTTGTTGCAGCGCCTGAGTTCGCAGCAGGAGTGCTCGATCTCTTTTCGAAAAAGAAGAATCTCAGGGTGGTTCGCGTTGCCAACATGGCCAGACTTCAGGAATTTGTCGGCGAGCAGTTCGTGGAATTCAAGTCTCTAATAGATGGCGGCGTCATCGTTCAATGGCCGTTCATTCCAAAGGCGAAGACAAGGAACGACCTGCTTCCTGCGCAGGCAAACTTCAAAGGCAAGGAATACAAAATCGAACGGATGCCCACTGACCGGGAATATGAGGACCTTATCTTCGGCTGGCTTGTGGAATCCGGGGTCACCAGTAATTCCGTGCTGTATGTGAAAGATGGAGTCACCGTGGGAATCGGCACCGGCGAGCAGGACAGAGTAGGCGTAGCGGAAATCGCCCGCGATAAAGCATACCGGAAACTAGCCGATAGAATAGCATGGGAGAAACACAAGACCCCTTACAACAGCCTCTCCGATATGAAAGTGAAGACCGCGATTGACGAGGAAGTCTCACAGAAGAAGGGCGGGCTTATCGGAAGCTGCATGGTGTCTGATGCTTTCTTTCCATTCAGGGACGGCATTGAGGTGGGCATTCGCGAAGGCATCAGCGCCGTGATACAGCCTGGAGGCTCCGATCGCGATTTCGAGAGCATCGAAGCCTGCAACGAGGCCGACGTTGCAATGGTGTTCACTGGTCAACGCAGCTTCAGACACTAGCCCGGATTTCTAACACCGCTTACTCCCCGCTTCGCGTGGAGTAAGCGGTCCTACAAAAGAGAAACACAATGCAGGACCGTTCACCCCGAACGCGGTGAGGGAGAACGGTGCTGGCATCAATTGTGGAGTAACTCGTTTCATCACAAGCGTATTGCTCAGGCATTTTTAAACAGTTATGAGAAATGTGGACTAGCCGCTTGCGCAAGACGGGCACTGATGAAACGAATTGGCAGGGCCGGCTTGATACCGGCCATAGCCGACGTAAAGTCGGCTCTACCAGAAAGCGACTAGTGTGTCACCTCGCTACTCGGCCTTGCAGTCCATCATGAAACAACAAGCCGTTTGCTGGCAATCAGCGGCGGCTTCCGTGCCGAAACATGCGTTGTATCCTTCAGCCTTCTGAACGGCCCGGATCAAATCATCCTTCTTCATTTTGCCGGGTTCAACTCCTACAGATTTCGCCTTTGCCTTAACTTCGGTCATCTTCATTTGCCATCTCCTGTATTATATATCTTGCTTATGACTCGTTGTTTGTCGCTATATGCAGCTATGCGTGCTGCCCCATGAAAATACGGTACATCCATCGAATGTTTTGGTCAAGCGCGGAACTACTGACTGGCGTTGTGCTGGCGGATGGGAGCTTTGCCGAGCTTTCTTTTGGTCATCCTTTTGGAGTGCGGCGGCTTGACGCCGCACTCCAAATAGTTTATCCCACTTCTCATCACAGACCACGCCTGACATGAAGTCACATAAACCCATCCCAGACATCCAATCCGCTGTGTTCTATGCTATTGCCGGGTGAAAACGTGGCCACACACGAGACCGCGTCTTATCATACGCGGCTACGTTGCGGCCATCCAGTAACTGAGGGGTACCGCCAAAATGGCATTTATTTTGACATATGGCATTTCTAATACCATATTAGGAGCATGAAAATTACAAGCACAATAGACGCCGCCGGACGGTTGGTAATCCCAAAGCCTCTTCGGAAACAATATGCCATGGATCCAGGACAGACGATTCTGTTCGTCGAAGAGGGCGAAGGATTGCTCATCATGGCCGAGCAATCCCCTCGACGATTTATAAAAGAAGGTCCCATCACGGCTATTGACACCGGAGCGGGAACAGCTCCATCTTCGCTGTTCGATGTCTCCGAGGTCAGAGAGGAACATCTGGAAAGGAAATCCCGTGCGCATCGG
Organism: uncultured Victivallales bacterium; assembly: GCA_964487695.1. Taxonomy (GTDB): domain Bacteria; phylum Verrucomicrobiota; class Kiritimatiellia; order UBA8416; family CAZASC01; genus CAZASC01. The sequence goes on along the minus strand of CAZASC010000004.1, from coordinate 113,885 downwards.
CGTGGATAGCAGCATCCTCATCGCGGCAATGCACGCCAACCACCCTATGCACGCCGTGGCTGTAGGCTGGTTGACTCCGGCATTACGGAAGCACGATCTCGTTGTGGCGGATCATACAGTGCTGGAGTGCTATGCGGTCATGACAAGACTACCCGGTACATGGCGTGTAACCGGCGATGAAGCCAACCATCTGATTCGCTCAACGGTAATGTCAAACATGGAGATTTTCGGATTTGCTCCAAAGACTCTCTCGGATTGCCTTGAGAAAATGGCGGCAAATCATGTCGTGGGGGGGAAAACCTATGACGCCTTCATCGTTGAAACACTGAAACAAGCCGGAACTGCGAAGATTGCTACTTTCAATCCTTCACATTTCTCGGCTGTTGCCGGCAAGATAGCGGTTTTCGATCCTTCCAAACCTGAATGATGTGCACATTGTACAAGATTGCCGGATGCGCTTGACCTTCCGCGATGCTGTAGCTATACGTTGAAACCATGATTTACCCGGGCGAAAACGAGTACTTGAAGCTGGCGCAGGACTATGATCTTGTACCGGTCTATCTCGAGGTGTTGGCGGACATGGAAACACCGGTTTCGGTGCTCCAGCGATTTGCCGACAGGGAAAACGCGTTCCTGCTCGAAAGCATGGAAGGCGGCGAGAAATGGGGCCGGTATTCCTTCGTCGGCATTGACCCGAAACTTCTGTTTGAGGTTGATCACTCCAAAGGCAGGACCGGTCAGCTTGAGAAACTTCGCGATGTCTATCGCGGCCTCAAGGTGGCGGAGATTCCAGGCTTGCCTCGTTTCTTTGGCGGCGCTGTGGGCTTCATCGGCTACGAAGCCATGAATGAATTCGAGCGCATGCCTGTGCCAAAAGCCTCCAAAAGCGGTGTAATTCCACGCAGCCGGTTTCTTAAGGCCGACCAGATTATTGTCTTCGACAACATACGGCATACGGTCAAAATCGTGGCATGTACACGTCCAAAAGCGGCCAGTTCCCCGGCTGAAGCGTACCGCGCCGCGGTCTCGCAGATCGAGGACATTGCCAGCATATTGGAGCGAAACATCCCCGCTTCACATGCCAGGGTTTTTCCTCCTGTAACCTTCACGTCCAATATGGAAAAGAAGGCATACATGGACATGGTGCTCAAAGGAAAGAAATACATTTACGACGGTGATATTATCCAGTTCGTACCGAGCCAGCGATTCAGCGCAGAGACTCGTGTGCCTCCACTCCAGATATATCGCGCGCTGAGGCTTTTGAACCCATCGCCCTACACTTTCTTCCTTAAGATAGGGAACCAGACACTAGTTGGCTCGTCGCCGGAAGTAATGGTGCGCCTGACCGGCAGCCGTGCCGAGTTGCGTCCGATCGCTGGAACTCGGCCGCGCGGCAGGACCGAGCAGGAAGACCGGGCACTCGCCGACGAACTGCTGGCAGATGAAAAGGAGAAGGCGGAACACGTAATGCTCGTTGACCTTGGCCGCAACGACATAGGGCGCATCGCTGAATCCGGCAGTGTCCAGGTGACCGAGTATATGGTCATTGAACGCTACAGCCATGTGATGCACCTTGTTTCACATGTTCAGGGCATTCTCCGCAAAGAATTCGACGCATATGACGTGATCAAGGCAACATTTCCAGCCGGAACGCTAAGTGGTGCCCCGAAGATCCGGGCAATGGAGATCATCCACGAACTTGAACCTGAGCCGCGCGGAGTTTATGGCGGCGCAGTCGGCTACGTGAGTTACAGCGGCAGCATGGATCTGGCAATAACCATCCGTACGCTCGACGTTACAAACGGCAATGTTTCAATCCAGGCAGGAGGCGGAGTGGTTTACGATTCCGACCCCGAACGCGAATACGATGAAACCTGCCACAAATCGCGCGGCATGAAGAAAGCCGTGGAAATGGCGGCGGCCGGACTGGAAGTCCGCTGAAATGCCGATTTATGATTGCCGAGTGCCGAATTGGGGAAGAC
>CAZASC010000004.1:40942-111803 GCA_964487695.1 uncultured Victivallales bacterium | reverse complement strand
TGATTGCCGAGTGCCGAATTGGGGAAGACAGGAATGAACAGCGATGATCTAAAGAGACGCACAAAGAAGTTTTCGTTGGACATATTGGATCTGGTTACAGAAATGCCGAAGACGATCAAAGGACGGATTATTGCGATGCAGTTGGGAAGATGCGCCACATCGGTTGGCGCGAACTATCGGGCAGCATGCAGAAGCAGGTCTAAGCCTGAGTTCATAGCGAAAGTTGGGACTGTGATCGAAGAATCAGATGAAAATGCATTCTGGATGGAACTTACAATCGAAAGCAGGACGTTACCTGAGCCAAGAGTCGCCGTTCTTCTTAAAGAAGCCGATGAATTAACAGCCATCATGACAAGTTCCAGGAAGACGGCCCAAGCTTCGCTTAATCGGAAATCGGAAATCGGAAATCAACAATGATTTTGCTCATAGATAACTACGATTCGTTCACCTATAACCTCGTGCAAACGCTTGCGAGCCAGGGCGCGGATATCAAGGTGTTTCGAAATGACGCGATCTCCGTCGAGGAAGTGGAGAAGCTTGCGCCGGACGGAATTGTGATTTCGCCGGGTCCATGCACGCCAAAGGAAGCGGGAATATCGGTTGAGCTGATCAAGCGAATGTCTGGCAAACTTCCGATCCTCGGTGTCTGTCTCGGCCATCAATCCATCGGGGTCGCATTTGGCGCGACGGTCTCGAATGCCGGCAGAATCATGCACGGCAAAACTTCGATGGTCACGTTCACCGATTCGCCCTTGTATCGCGGCATGAAGAACCCTTTTCCCGCCGGGCGCTATCATTCTTTGGCGGTGATAAGAAACACATTACCCCCGGAATTGATCGTTGACGCCGTCAGCGATGACCGCGAGATCATGGGAATGCATCATAGCGAACATCCCACCTATGGCGTCCAGTTCCATCCGGAGTCGGTGCTCACTCCGAGTGGAAAACGGCTTTTGAAGAACTTCCTGCAGATCGTGGACGAGAAGACTTCATGAAACAATACTTGCAGAAGATCATCGAAAACAAAGATCTCACACAAGCTGAAACGACCGAAGCCTTCGATTTCATCATGTCCGCGCAGGCAACCCCAGCCCAGATTGGCGCATTCATAATTGGTTTAAGGATGAAAGGCGAATCGATTGAGGAAATTGCGGGCGGCGCCTCGTCGATGCGGCGACACGCGGTTTTCATAGAAACAAAGGGGCTTCCCGTCATTGACACTTGCGGAACGGGTGGCGATTCGCTGAATACGTTCAACATCTCAACCACGGCGGCATTCGTAGTCGCAGGCGCCGGCGTGCACGTTGCGAAACACGGCAATCGTGCGGTCACAAGCAAATGCGGCTCAGCGGACCTGCTGGCCCAACTCGGCGTCAATATCGAAGCGACGCCCGATGTGGTCGAGGAATGTATCCGCGAAGTGGGATTCGGATTCCTCTTTGCGCCAAAGCTGCATCCAGCCATGAAACATGCATCAGGTCCACGCAAAGAATTGGGCATACGAACGATTTTTAACATGCTGGGTCCGCTGACAAACCCGGCCGGCGCCAAGGGACAAATCATCGGTGTGTTTGCATCAGAATTGACCGAATCGTTTGCGCATGTGCTTCGTCTTCTCGGAAGTCAGCGCGTGTTCGTGGTTCATGGCAATGACGGCATGGACGAAATCACCACGACGACCACAACGAGGATCAGCGAACTCGGCAATGGCCGTGTCCGCACATACGAATTCGACCCGCTGGAATTTATAGAGGACTTTGCAAAACTGACAGACCTTGCCGGCGGCGATCCCGAGACAAACGCCTCGATTACGCTTGGCGTGCTTGCGCGTACGAAGGGACATCATCGCGACATCGTTTGTTTGAACGCGGCGGCTGCGATCGTGGCAGGCGGGAAAGCCGCGGACATGAAGGAAGGCTGGAAACTTGCCAACGATTCCATTGACAGCGGCAGGGCCATGCAGGTGTTGGAAGGTTTGATTCGCATAACCAAGGCCGCCTGAGTTGCGCCAGCTCGTATGAATGTTCTCCAGACAATAGTCTCCCAGCGCAGAAAAGACATTGAAGACGCAAAACATCGTGTTCCCACCGACGCGCTGAGGCGGCTGGCTGAAAAAAGAACACACCACAGCCTCATCGAACGTTTGAGAATCACGAATGAAACTAACATCATAGCCGAGATGAAGAAGGCGAGCCCTTCAGCCGGCATTCTGATCCCAGATTATCGCCCTGCCGATATTGCGCGGACATATTCCGAAGCCGGCGCGGCTGGTATATCGGTGCTCACCGAACCGCATCGCTTTCTCGGAAGCGAGGCACATTTCCACGAAGTGCGAAGGACAACCGACATTCCTTTGTTGCGAAAGGATTTCATCTGCGACGCCTACCAGGTTTACGAAACTGCGGCATGGGGCGCCGACGTCATTCTCCTTATTGTGGCCGCAATTGATGGAGAGTCTCTTCGCAGTCTTTATGAACAGTCTCTCGAATGCGGGCTCGATGTGCTTGTGGAAGCGCACACAAAAGTCGAAGTCGAGATTGCGATGACACTGGAAAAGGCGATCATTGGAATCAACAGCCGGAATCTCAAAACGCTCAAGACTGATCTCGACGTGGCGCATAATTTATCGCGAGCCATCCCGGAAAACAGACTCGCCATTGCGGAAAGCGGAATCCAGACGAGGAATGACATCGAACAGCTTACGAAAGATGGATACCGCGGATTCCTGATTGGAGAAGCCATACTGAAATCCAACGATCCGGCCACAACATTGATGGAACTGCGAGGGGCAAGCCGCAAATAGGCATGTGAAATTGCCGGTGTAGAGCCGCCCCGACCATCCAGTAACTGAAAGGCTACCAAAAGGTAATGTGGGTAGCTGATTGACTCAAGTAGTTGATGAAATACGGCTGATACTGGAGCCGGGCCGCCCCGTCCCGGTTGCTTTGCCCATGCACACCGGCGCGAGGGCGCGCCGGCTCCAGTTCAGAAAGTCATTAAGTCACCACATAAATGAGCGCATACACAAAAAGGTTTTTTCTGTTGTTCGCTTCTGTAAATTGTTCTACAATCCCGAAAAGTAAAGGGAGAAGCATAAGTGGCAAAGATACTCAGGAGAAAAGTCGGCGTGAAAGACTTGCCGCCGCGATATCCAACGGCCAAGATGAAGGTGCCTGTTTACAGGGACGGCACCGACAGGGATCGGCTGAGCATCACCCAACAAGTGCGGGATATTTCCGAGGCCCAGAAAGCCCGCACCGCCCAGATTGTGCTTTCGAAGTATGAGCATCTCTTCCATAACATATACGATTCAGTCTTGATAACCGACATGGAAGGAAACATCCTCGAGGTCAACGCCAGAGCCGAACACAATTTTGTCTGGAACGGGCAAGACCTCTGCACAATGAATGTTATCGAGTTGATCTCCGGAGCGGACCAGGAACTTCTGCAGGTCGTTTGCGACAGCATCAACACCGAAAAATACCTTGTTATCGAGGCAATCTGTCATCGCGCCGACGAATCGCGTTTTAGCGCGGAAATCATGATCAACAGCATCAACGACATGGAAGGCGATATGCTGTGTTTCTTCTTCCGCGATGTCACTTTGCGAAAAGAAGCTGAAGAGAAGCTGGCTCAAGCCAACACACAGCTAGTGGAAACAGAGAAGACAAAAGCCAGACTCGATACGGTATCAACGCTTGTTCACGAGCTTAACAACCCGCTTCAGATACTCACTTGCATGGGCGAAACCGAAAACAACAAGGAACTTCAGGTGCAGGTGGGGCGAATAATCGCCGTTCTTGAGGAGCTCCACTCGGCCGCGCAACTTCAAACTGTTGTGGATGAACAAGGTGAGAGCCGCTATCACCTTTCCACGGAAGCCAGACTCGCAAATTGCGACTACGGCCGGTTTCTTGTCGTTGACGATGAGGCCACGCTTCGACAGATGTTTGTGGATTCGGTTGCCTCGGCATTCCCGACAGTCAAGGTTGAAGCTGCAGAAGGCGGGCAGCAGGCTGTCGAACTCTTCAAGCATGGACACCATGGTCTTATCATAATGGATGCTAGCATGCCTGTCATGAGCGGCGAAGAGGCCTATGCGGAAATAGAGGCGACATGCACGAATGAAGGTTTGAAACTACCAATGTTTATTTTCTGCACTGGTTTCGTTCCCAGCGACAACATAAAGGCCATCGTCGGCGACGAATCCCGTCACGTGAGCATCAAGAAACCTTTCACAATGAACGCCCTGACCACAACTGTTCAGGAGCGACTCGCGCTGGTGGCAAACTCAAACGTTTAGATTGTGGAATCGATCCGATGGTCGGACCGGGCTCTGGTACTTTCCTTATTCCACTCTGCAGATCATTCCCTTTAAATATTCGCCTTCGGGAAATGTCGCCAGTATCGGATGGTCGAAAGACTGTCCAAGCATTTCAAGAACCTTCACAGCGCGACGTGCGTCAACGGAAGCCCACTTTATGACGGTCCTGAAATCCTCCGGACTCACCAGGCCGGAACAGGAAAAAGAGGCCAGGATTCCGCCCGGCGTCAAAAGCTTCATCGCAAGCAGGTTAATGTCCTTGTATGCCCGCATGCCTTTTTCTTTCTGAGCGTTGGAAAAAATGAAACAAGGCGGGTCGAGGATGATCATGTCGAAAGTCCGGCCTTCGTCTCTGAACTTGCGAAGCGCGACCGGAACATCGGCTTTTTCGTATGTCGCCGGGGTCGCAAGCTCGTTGATGCCGAAGTGCAGGCGCGCCTGATCTAGAGCGCTGCTCGATGTATCCAATCCAAGAATCGAGGTTGCGCCGGCTTTGGCTGCGTAAATATCGAATGCGCCGGTGTAACAGTAAGCGCTCAGAACGCGCCGGCCTGCGGCGTAAGCTGCTGTTCGCAACCGATTCTCGCGCTGATCCAGGAAGAACCCCGTCTTCTGACCGGACTCCATGTTCACATCGAACGCCAGACCGTTCTCTCGAATCCGCACGGTGGAAACCGATCCCGTGGAATGTTTTGCCAGCGCTTCCGCATCAATACCTTCCCGCTCAACCGCATCTGGACTCGCCTCCAAGCGAATCGCCTTGATTCCAGTGCATTCAGAAAGACTCGACAGCAATACATCGGCGTAGGGCAGCAATGCCTGCGCAGAGATCGTCGCAACAATTACATCGGCGTAGCGATCGGCAATGAAACCTGACAATCCATCGGCTTCGGAAAAAACAAGACGGTAGGCATCTGTTGACGCATACCTGCTGTTGCTGCTCAACATCTCCTTGCGCATCTCAACTGCATTCCTCACCCGCGCAGCAATCATGTCGGCGTCAATTTCTTCGTTCTCGTCCCAAGTGTAGATTCGTATGGCCAGATCGGCGGATGGATTCCAAAGCCCGCGGGCAAGCCAGGTTCCCAGACTGTCAACAATGTCCACTGGACCGGTCGCGGTTTGCGTTCCTTCGGCTTTAGCTATGGCCCCTGAGAATATCCACGGATGAAACCGAAGCACACTTTTCTCCCGGCCAGGTTTCAACGATGCTGCGAAACGAGATTTGCTCATTGTTTTTGCTCCATAAAATAGTACTATTAAATCCAGTTCGTAGAGATACAATAGCCATGGCAATGTTACAAACCTTTTAGCCGGTGGTGCTGAGTGGCGAACAAAACAGTCGAAGTCAAAATCTGTGGGTTGACGAACTTGAAAGATGCCGTTGCCGCGCTGGAGTATGGCGCAAACTATCTCGGGTTCGTATTCTATGCGAAATCGCCTCGTTACGTTGCACCGGCGAAGGTGATCAAGATACTTGGCAAACTCAACTCCGGCGTCAAAGCGATCGGCGTCTTCGTCAACATGCCGCGCGCCGATGTCGAGGCCGTGGCAAGCGATTGTGGTTTGTATACAATCCAGCTGCACGGTGATGAAAGCGCCGACGATTTTTCGGACATGCCGCTTCCCGTCTGGCGGGCCATCAAGATCGAACGGAAACTCGTCAAACCATCGCCCGGTAAATGGACAGCCGCGCGCTATCTTGTTGACGCAGCAGTGCCAGGCCAATATGGCGGAACCGGTGCCGTGGCTGACTGGCAAGTCGCACGAAAGCTTGCCATCAAGCATCCGATTATGCTCGCCGGCGGCCTGACGCCGGAAAATGTTGCGGCCGCAATAGCAGCCGTGCATCCACTCGGCGTTGATGTCGTCAGCGGCGTTGAGGCAGAACCCGGCAAGAAAGATATCAAGAAGTTGGAGCAATTCATTCACGCGGCCAAGTCGCAGCCGTTCTTGACGTTGCGATGAAACTCATTCACAATGTTGCCTCATGAAATGCGCTGGTAAAGATTTTCCGGTTAATCCGGATGCTAATGGGCATTTTGGCGTCTACGGCGGACGATATATCGCAGAGACATTGATGCCCACCCTGATCGAACTGGATCGCGTGTATAACGAAGCCAAGCGCGATCCGGCTTTTCAAGCCGAATTCCACCGGATGTTGAAAGACTATGTCGGACGTCCTTCCCCTCTCTATTTCGCAGAGCGACTGACTGCCGCATATGGCGGCGCGAGGATTTATCTCAAGCGGGAAGACCTCAACCACACTGGCGCCCATAAGGTCAACAACACGCTTGGTCAGGCGCTTCTTGCGAAGCGAATGGGAAAGAAACGACTCATGGCGGAAACCGGTGCGGGCCAGCACGGTGTGGCCACCGCAACTGTCGCCGCGCTTTTCGGAATGGAATGCGAAGTTTACATGGGCGAAGAGGATATAGTGCGGCAGGCACCCAACGTGAAACGCATGAAACTCCTTGGCGCAAAGGTAATTCCCGTCAGCAGCGGAACACGAACGCTCAAGGACGCAATGAGCGAAGCGCTTCGTTCATGGGTCGCCAACGTGCATACAACTTTCTATGTGATCGGATCGGTGGCCGGTCCACACCCATACCCAGTGATGGTGCGAGATTTTCAAAGTGTGATCGGGTCGGAAACGCGGAAGCAGATTCTGAAGCAGGATGGACGTCTTCCTGATGTGGTCCTTGCCTGCGTGGGAGGAGGCAGCAATGCTGCCGGCATGTTCTATGCATTCCTGAATGATTCCAACGTAAAGCTTGTCGGTGTCGAGGCTGGCGGTTATGGCATTAAGACCGGCAAACACGCCGCAAGTATCGGAGCCGGGCAAGTCGGCATACTGCACGGCAGCAAGACCTATGTTCTGCAAAACAAAGACGGCCAGATATTGAATGCTCATTCCGTCAGCGCTGGCCTCGACTATCCCGGCGTTGGTCCACAGCATTCTCAATGGGCCGATGCAGGCCGCGTCGCTTATTGCAGTATTACCGACAGTGAAGCCCTGCAGGCTTTCCACGAGTTGACCAGACTCGAGGGCATAATTCCAGCGCTGGAATCCGCACACGCTGTTGCGGAGGCTAAGAAGCGGGCCCGACAACTCGGCAAGAAAGGCACACTTGTGATCTGTCTTTCGGGCCGTGGCGACAAAGACGTTGACAGCGTACTTGCAATGGGTTGAAAAGTGATGAATCGAATCGAAAAGAAGTTTGACGAATTGAAGACGGCTCGCCGCAAAGGCCTTGTGGGCTACCTGACTGCCGGCGATCCCGACATCAAACGCTCGGAAGCCAATATCCGCATCGCACTCGTGAATGGACTCGACGTGCTCGAACTGGGGATTCCTTTTTCCGATCCGACAGCAGACGGTCCGGAGATACAGTCGGCCTCGTTGCGGGCGCTGGCCGCCGGAATGAACATTGGCAAGGCATTGGAAATGGTTTCCCGGCTCCGCCGCGATTTCGATACGCCTATCGTGCTTTTCGGATACGCAAATCCTTTCTTCCGTTATGGCTACCGGAAACTTTGCGAAGAAGCGGCAAGAGCTGGCGTTGATGGCTTCCTCGTTGTTGATCTGCCTTTCGAGGAATCGGCGGAATTTACAACGCACATGAAGAAGCACGATCTTTTCTTCATACCATTGATTGCGCCTACGACCGATGGAGCAAGGGCGAAAACGATTCTCCGGGACGCAAAAGGATTTGTTTATTACATAATGGTGACAGGTGTCACCGGCGCACGAACGCGGCTGGCGGACGACGTCGCGACCAAGGTGAGAGCTTTGAAGAAGCGCACGAATCTGCCGATTGCAGTCGGCTTTGGAATAAGCAGCGGCAGGCAGGCCCGGCTCGCGGCGGAAGCGGCGGATGCCGTGGTCGCAGGCAGCGCGCTGGTCAAAGCCGCCAAGGAAGGCCGGCTTCAAACATTCGTGCGCGAATTACGCTCAGGTCTTGATGGAGCTTGATGCGATGGATGCGACAAACAAGCGAGTTTTTAAGCATACAATCAGGGTTCCATATGCGCACACCGACCAGATGAAATTCGTTTATTACGCCAATTATCTCGTCTATATGGAGATGGCCCGGGCTGAATTCCTCAGAGAAGTCGGTCTGCCATATGCCGAAATGGAAAAGCGTGGCATCATACTGCCTGTCGTTGTAGCACACTGCGAATATAAGAAGCCGGCGCATTTTGACGATCTATTGGAGATACGCAGCTGCCCGCAGATTTGCGGCAGCAGGCTTCGAGTCGAATACGAAATATGGCGCGGCACCGATCTTCTTTCGACGGCTTATACCGAACACGTTTGCCTGAATGCCGCCGGCAAAGTCATGCGACCTGCGCCGGAACTCCAAAATGTCTTCTCTTCACAGCCATGAATGATCCCAGAATCAGGAACCACGCGAAACTGCTAGTTCAGTATTGTATCGCCGCTAAGACGCGACAAACGGTTGGCGTCAGCGGCAACTCGGTAACAGAACCGCTGATCTCGTGCATCTATGAAGAATTGCTCAAGGCCGGGGCATATCCGGCAATTCGGATGTCTCCCGCTGGACTATCTTGCAGCCTTTTCTGTTACGGCAAGAAACATCATTTCACAACCGTCTCTCCTTTCCAACGCGCCTATGCCGAATGCGTTGATGCAACCATCGGCATCCAATCCCAGACAAACACCAGGGAACTATCCGGTGTCGATCCACGGAAGAGCGTAGCGCTGGCTCGCGCGTCCCACGCGCTTTCGGACAAAATGAGCGGAAAAGCCTGGGTGCTTACGCTATTCCCGACCGAGGCATATGCACAGGATGCAGCGATGGGACTGAGCGACTTCGAAGACTTTGTGTACGGTGCGATGTTTGCAGACGAGGATGATCCCATCGCTGCGTGGAAGGACATCCGACACAAACAACAGCGCCTGATCTCAAAACTGCACGGCGCCGACAAGGTCAGGATCGTCGGCCGTGGAACAGACGTGACGTTTTCCGTAAAGGGCCGCAAGTTCGTGAATTCCGACGGTCATCGCAACATGCCTTCCGGCGAGGTGTTCGCCGCTCCGATCGAAACGTCCGCTGAAGGTTTCATTGAGTTCGATTATCCGATTTGCCGCGATGGACGCGAAATTGAAGGTGTGCGGCTTGTCTTCAAGAATGGAGCTGTAGTCGAAGCAACAGCAACCAAACAACAAAACTATCTCAACGCTATGTTGAACACCGACAAAGGTTCAAGAAAGCTCGGCGAGTTTGGAATAGGCACGAACACCAGAATAGATAAATTCATCAAGAATATACTCTTCGACGAAAAGATTGGCGGCACGATTCACCTCGCCGTTGGAAAATCCCCATTACAGACAAAAGGAAAGAACGACTCCGCAATCCACTGGGACATGATCAAAGACCTGCGCAAAGGCGGCAGTATCCACATTGATGGCAGGTTGTTTCAGAAGGATGGCAAGTTCATTTCCTGAACTCATCTCTCATACACTTCACGGCGGTGTCCGATCCTGAGGACAAGAACATTCTCGCCAAGAAGGGCAAAGATCACCCGGTAATCGCCGACACGCAGTTTGCGCAGACCGGCAAAATCACCGCGAAGCATCGCGTAGCTGTCAGCTCGCACGGCGAGATCCTTTTCTATCTTGTCGAGAATCCGACGCGCCTCCGCTTTTCCGAGACTGGCAAGGTCCTTTTCCACACTCTTCTTGTAGGTGATGTTAAAGGCCAAGTGACTTCCTCATGTCTCGACTGGAAACGATGACGTCCTTCTGGTCCCGCAGGCGGTCCAGCGCAATCTGAACATCCGCGAATTCCTTGATATAGGATTCCAGCGCCTTTTGGATGTGAAAAGACCGGGATCGTTCCGTTTCTTCCGCAATATGCCCAAGCTCTTTGGCGAGAACGTTTGGCAATCGAATTGACACTGCCGTACTCATATTCTTCCTTTCTGTATTGTGCTGTAATACAGTGTAGACAAAGCAGACATTGCTGTCAATTCTCGTTGTCCTGATCGGAATCACTCAACCGGGCCATTCAGTTCAAACTTGGAGCCAGCGCGTGCTACTCTGCGAAGTAGCGATACTTCGCTACGAGGTGCGAGCCCTCGCGCCGGTGGTCATCGGGACGAGGGCGTCCTGGCTCCAGTCAATTCAAGCACACATCATCATTGACAGGCGAGCAGGACGATAGTACCGATACTGATGAAACGAGGAGGAATCGGCGTGACATTTTCAGCCACATAACTCTCCCGTCGCGATGGCTCGCCACGTCTGTGACACAGATCATCCCCTTCAAGACAGGATACTATGCGTCATTTCCCCATCATAACTCGTTCATTATCAATACAACGACTGACGCTTTTAATCTTAGCTGAGCGTCCGCGTGGATGCTATCTTTGATGTATATTGCTAACGTTGGCCGCAAGAAACATATGGAACTTCTGAAGAAAGTGCGTCGCATGTTTGATCAGTCTTCTCGTGCGGAGATTCGCAAGGACACATTTTTCGTTTATGTGAAGATCCCGGAAGACTTGCAGCCAATCCCACGCGGAGAGAAATACGAGGATTCACTTCAAGTCCGTCTTGAAAGCTTGAAATTTGGCAGACTTACCGGCGGTGGATCAGAACTTGGCGAAAATCATCCAGACGGTACGCCGTCGGTAGAGTTCTGCGGACTCGATATTGAGGTCAACACGCTTCCAGAAGGCCTCGCCTTTCTACGAAATGCGTTGGTAGAACTAGGCGTTCCCATCGGCACACAACTGCACTACACCTTGGGTAAACAGAAACTTCAGGATGAGTTGCATGAAGCTGGCTGGCTTGAAGGCCAGCGAAGAACCTTCTTGCATCCTGGATTCGGCATTTGAAACAAGGAATGTTGGCCAACACGCCCTTCCTCGGCACGCGCAGTATCGCTCCCGAGAAAGGCATCGCAGACCAAGAAAAGACGATGAAATGAAAGACCCTGGAAGGGTCGCATTCCGCAGCCCAGGGCAACGCCCTGAGGAAAAATGGAAACGCATAGGAAATGGAGGCCGGTGAGAACGAAGGAGGGACGGAGGTCGATCTTCGCGCCATTCGGCCTCTTGGGTTCTGGTTTGGGTTGGGCGCAGTCCCGAGGTTTCACCTCGGGCTCACGAATTGCACCCTTTTCCGCCTTCGCCCAAGAGGCTACGGCGGACAAGTCAGGGTGCTCGGAGAAATGTCAACGGCATGATATGAAGTTCCAAGTCTTTCTCGGTACGACTCGAAACTCGCCGCCCGAGAAAGTTGACGTTGAGCCGGCAGAAACGGGATGAATACGGCAGTTGACTTCATACGTCATTGGCGTATAGTACCAAAATGATCTTCATCGAGACATCCGTCTTCACGAGAGAGATCAAGGAGCTCCTGTCGGATGAAGAATATCGCATGCTGCAGATGGCGCTCATGTTCAGGCCGGATGCAGGAGATATCATCCGTGGTGGAGGTGGATTGCGGAAGGTTCGATGGAACCTTCCCGGCAGGGGCAAACGAGGAGCGTTGCGGGTCATCTACTACTGGGCCCAGCCAGATACGGTCTTCATGCTTCTGCCGTACAAAAAGACGGATCAAGACGACCTTACGGCGGAGCAACTTAAGTTCCTTCGGAACATGGTCAGGGAGTGGTTGATATGAAAAATGAGACTTTCGCAAAACTAGCCACGAGCATCAAGGAAGCCGGAGAGATCAAAGCCGGACATCGGGCACCAAGCCGGATGTACGAGATCAAACCACCCGAAATTAGAATGGTTCGGGAGCGCCTGGATGTGTCGCAAGGGGAGTTTGCTGTGATGATAGGAGTGAGCGCCCGGACACTGCAGAACTGGGAGCAAGGCCGACGCCAACCAGACGGACCAGCCAAGGCATTGCTGACCATAGCCTCCCGTAATCCCGCGGCCGTTCTCGACGCTCTGCACGCGCAACGAGGAGTCCCATCAACCAAATCGATGCGATTCTCAACCCGCGCGGCACGTGTCTCGAACGCCTGATTTGCGCCGGTTCAGAGCAGCATTCCTTATTCACCCTCAGCATCCGGGTGCCGTTCTTCCGCGGGCTCCGGCATGTCGTCATGATGCGAGGCGACGGGCTTATCGGAGGATGGGCGTTTGCCTTTGAAAAATCTATTGCCTGTCATCGGCCTTGAGACGGCTTGGCCTTCGGGGCCGAGGTCGGCGCGTTTCAACTTCATTTTCTGTAGGACGAGGTCGCAGGTCTTGAAATGACACTTGGCAGTTTCGACCAGAACTTTTGGCCCGCATTTTCTCACAAGTTGTTCGGCGGCATCCTTGACGGCTTCCGATGCGCCCTTGGGAAACGGCTGATGATATTTATCTCGCAGATCGTACAGCGATCTCAGAAAATGCTCGCGTGCGAGGATCGAGGCAGCTGCGACGGCGAGATCGGATTCGGCCTTGTGGCGCTGGATCAGCACGATCTTCCGCCCTTTCTTCATCAGCGCACGCTCGACTTGCGTCTTGTTTCCAAACTGATCCGAGATGGCGCGCGGACAATCGGGAACGGCATCGAGCATGTTTTCTATGGCACGTGCATGACCCCAAGACAGAATTGTATTCACGTTCCGCATCTTTGAGTAGAGCCTGTTGTAAGATTGCGGACCAATTTTCACAATGCTGAAGCGGTGTCCAAGCAATTTCCGGAGATCGCGGCCCATTTCAAGCGCCTTGGTATCGCTTGTGATGGTCTTGCTGTCGCGCACATTCATTTCCCGCATTTTATCGGCGAGTTCTTCGTCCACATACGCGCTTGCGATCACGAGCGGGCCGAAGAAGTCGCCCTTGCCGCTCTCGTCAATGCCCATATGCGCCTCGGTTGCTTCCGGATTCAGAACATCCTCGTATCCCAGACCGACCGACTGGAGCACGAGTGGTTCAAGAACAAAAGTGACAAAGTCCGCGGCTCCCCTGCCCTGAACGAGGCACTTACCGCTTTTGTACAGGACGATATTGCAATCTTCAGTCCTGCCGGCAACTTTGGCATGTTCGACGACAAACGGTCTGTAGTTGCCGTGCTTCAGAATGTCCGTCAGCGTTTTCTGCTGCACGTCAGTAAGCGGATAAGTGAACGAATTACGATTTTCCATGCGCCGAAAACTACCAGACAAGCCTTTGCGCTTCAACATCTTCTTGAACTACACGTCGTGCAAACTCCTTGCTCAAACGGTCGCAAAGGATTGCGACACTCCAAAACTCCAAGGAAGTCGGCGGTTCCTTATTTCTTCGGCGCGAAAAAAGGGGTGTCCACATTTGCCAGACCTGTTAGTATTCTTTATATATAAGTGAGCCAGGAGGACATGAGTCTTGAGACTTTCGACATCAAAAATAATGGGGCGCGCCGCAATGAAAAAGGAGCGCGCTCGACTGCGTAAGCAAGGCAGGAAGCTGGTCTTCACCAATGGCTGTTTCGACATTCTCCACGCGGGACATGTTGACTATCTGACTTTTGCCAGACAGCAGGGCGATGCACTTCTGATAGGACTGAACTCGGATTCGTCCGTCAAAAGGAACAAAGGCCCGGAGCGACCGATAAATCCGGAAAAAGACAGAGCGAAAGTCCTATCGGCGCTGGAATGCGTGGATTATGTAGTAATATTCGACGAAGACGAGCCAGCCGACCTTATAGGAGAAATCATCCCTGATGTCCTGGTTAAAGGCGAAGACTGGGCGCACTATGTGAGTGGCAAGGACATCGTCGAGAGGAACGGCGGCAAGGTAGTGCTGGCGAAATTGACCAAAGGAAGATCAACGACAGACGTAATTCGAAAGATCAGGTCGGCACAATGAATGCTTCCACTAAAAATAGATTCATAGTTACCGGTGCGGCCGGTTTTATCGGCAGGAACCTGGTGGCGGCGCTGAACGCCAGAGGAGCGAGGGACGTTCTGATCGTAGACCGGCTCGATGCCGCCAACAAGCTTAACCTGAATGACCTCAGATTCTCGGCGTATATGGACAAAGGCGATTTTCGGAGGGACATACTGGCCGATAAGGTGAAACCGGTCGACACCGTGTTCCACATTGGAGCGTGCAGCTCCACCACTGAGACGGACGAGAAATATATCACAGACAACAACTTCCAGTACACTAGGGATCTCTGCGACTGGTGTCTCAACCACAACACCCGTTTCATCTATGCATCGAGCGCAGCGACTTACGGCGACGGCTCGCTCGGTTATTCGGACGCCGATGACATCACACCAAAGCTGAGACCGCTGAATCTATACGGCTGGTCCAAACAGAACTTTGACACATGGGCGCTGAACAATCGTCATTTTAACCGCATTGTCGGACTCAAATACTTCAACGTCTACGGTCCGCATGAAGACCACAAGGACGACATGCGCTCAGTCGTGAACAAGGCATACGGGCAGATTCTTAAGACGGATGAAGTCAAGTTGTTCAAGTCATACGATCCTAAATACAAAGATGGCGAACAGGAACGCGATTTCGTTTATGTGAAAGATGCCGTGAAGGTAACCCTGTTTTTCCACGATCATCCCGATGTCTCCGGCTTATTCAACTGCGGCACCGGCAACGCCCGGACCTGGCTCGACCTGGTGAATGCAGTTTTCGCCGCCATGGAACGCAAACCGAACATCAGTTTCATCGAAATGCCCGATAATATTAGGGACAAGTATCAGTATCACACCGAAGCCGATGTCTCGAAACTGCGCAAAGCCGAATATAAGGAAGAGTTTACATCGCTGGAAAATGGTGTGCGCGACTATGTTCAGGGGTATCTGGCGAAGAAGAACGTCTAATCCATAGTCGTGGTCACGGGCCAGATTGGAGGCCAGTTCTCTTGCATTGCCGACAAAATGCCAGTGGATCAATCTTGATCGGCGTGCTGCTTTTGTTTGGACTTTTTGCCGCGGCAGAGCCGACCTCGAACATTGTTGACATCACACTCTCCCTTCCATCGTCAAAACAGAAATCTGCGACTGCCATTGAATTGCCGCTGACTTTCCCCGGTGAAAGCACATTTCTGTTGAATAGTCAGTCCTGTCCATGGGTCGACATGTCGAAACTCGATCTCGATCTTTTTTGGCCGACTGACGCTCCGACAAATGCGCAGGTGCTTCTTTACATGATGGACTGGGATTACTTTGGGTATCAGAATCTTCTCCACGCATGTCTGCAGCCCGGTAGTACAAATCATATTGAGATCGCCATCTCACCTGATGCGACTGACTGGAAGCCATATGGGCATCATGGGGTCTGGCATCTGAGAACGCTCATGGAGCCAAAGGATTTCAATGTTCGCGTATTCTGCAATGGGCACTACACAGGCACATGTCGAGTCGAACGAGTGGTCGGAGTTCTGAAAAATGACACATCACCGCCGTTTATCAGAAATGTCAGGGCGAACGCCCGCAAAATACCGTGCTTCGAAAAGTTCGAGCTCACCTTTGATATTCCAGACAAGTACACTGACCCGTTCGACACTAATGAAGTGATTGTCACAGCGGAGTTCCAATTGCCAAACGGCAAACTGGCCCGCGTCGATGGCTTCTATGGGCTGGATTACTACTGCGAGACCAACGCTACCGGTGACCATCTATTCATGCAAGGCCCTCCTTTATGGCGGATCAGATTTGCGCCTCTCATGGAGGGAAAGTACAAATACACGCTCAAGATTCGCGACCGGCGCGGCGAAGCCCAATGGGGCCCCGGCGAGTTCACAGCCAGCAAGGCCATTTCGCACGGATTCATCCACGTTTCAAAGATTGATCCAAGATATTTCGATTATTCCGATGGCTCCCCGTATTTCCCAATTGGCCACAACATCAGATCGCCGGTTGATGCACGCATGCAAGAGACTTTCCCGTGGAAACAGCGCTGGCCAGAGGGATTTACCGCATACACACGCTATTTCCATGACATGGGCGAAGCCGGCGAAAACCTCGCCGAAGTCTGGATGGCAAGCTGGTCCCTTGGACTGGAATGGATGCCCAAGTGGCACGGCTATCATGGCATCGGCCAGTTCAACATGATAAACGCCTGGGAACTCGACAAAGTTCTCGAAGAAGCCGAACGCGACGGCATCAACCTCAACATCGTTATTCACAATCATGGCACATTCAGCACAACGACTGACAACGAATGGCAATATAATCCATTCAACGTCACAAACGGCGGCTATCTTGAGATTCCAGAAGAATTCTTTACCGATCCCAGGGCGCAGAATGCATATATCAAGTTGATGCACTATATGACCGCCCGCTGGGGGTATAGCGCTCACATTTTTTCCTGGGAATTGTGGAGCGAGCTTAATCTCACGGGATCGAAGAAGGACGACATTGACAACTACAAGCGCAAGGAAGTCGTCGAATGGCACAAGACGATGTGCGCCGCCATCAAGGAAATGGATCCGAACCGCCACTCCATATCAACACACGTGAGTGGAGATTTTGGTATGGAGAACAAAGAGATTGTTCAACTGCCTGAGTTGGATTTTCCGGCATGCGACGCCTACCATGGCAGCGACGATCCAGTACACATCGTGGACATGCTCAAAGACACGGCAAAATTCAATAATCCCTTTGGCAAGCCTGTCATGGCAACTGAATTCGGCGGAGACTCAGGTGGACAACGACTCAAGCATCTCGCGGAGACTTTGCATGCCGGGCTCTGGGCGTCAACCTGCACGCCGATAGGCGGAACCCCGCTTTTCTGGTGGTGGCAACTCATCGAAGAGGAGAATCTCTATCCTGAGTTCACCGCCGTAAGCAGATTCATGAAAGACGAGGACTTGCGCGACCCATCGCTTGCAATGGCCAAACCGCAACTGGAACATGCTGATAAAGCAGCCGGCTTATCGGTGTGGAGTCTCAAGAACATGACCCGTGCCCAAGGCTGGATATGCCGCCGCACCGACTTCAGCGCCATTGATCCGACCGGGGATGCGATCACAACCAATATTGTCATGAAAATTCGCGACATGAGCAATGGAACCTACAAAGTGGAGTTCTGGGACACAAATGCAGGTAACCCCATGCCAGCCTTCGATGCGCAGGTGACCAACGAATCTCTGCGTGTAGCTGTGCCCGCTTTCACCCGCGACATCGCATTCAAGATCAGAAGACGGTGAAACGACTACTCGCTCTTTCCCTGCATTTTCAGCGCTCTAGCCAGATTGTCCTGGACATCTTTGGCGTCTGGAATGACGCCGAGCGATTCCCTGAAATGCTTCTCAGCTTCCTGATACTTTCCTTTACGAAACATGAGAACGCCAAGATTGTTGTGTGTCATGGCTTTCACAGCCTTGAAATAATACTGCGTCGGTTCTGTCACCGCCGGACATCGGGCCAGCGTTTCCTCAAAGCATTCTCTTGCCTCGTCGTTCTTTCCAGTTGAAAGGAGAACCGCACCCAATCCAACATAAGCTTTCAGATTGTCGGGACTTCCGGCGATGGAGCTTCTCCATATGCTTTCTTCCGAGTCATAAACCTCGTTTCGGGCGATCGTCAGCGCAACGAGAAGGGCGAGCAACCCTGATGAAACACCACCGGCAACAATGCCTCTGATTTTCCCGCTCAAATTCAAGCGGGCTGCAATGTTTTGCAGTGCGACGTACGAGATTGAAACGAGCAGAACCACAATTCCCATCAGCGGCAGATACATTCTGTATTCGACAATTGGATCCGGTCTCGGGATAAAGCTGGACGTTGGCGCCAGTATCAGGAAGAACCATGCGAGAGGATATCCCCACGCGCGTTTGCGAAAGACAGCCAGCGCCGTGACAATAGCCAGCCCGCCAATTACCGTTATCGAGAGAACAAGACGCAGTCCCAATTGGGCTGGCGGCCACCAATAATCAAAACACAGGTCTGTCGGCCAGACGGCCAGTCGCAAGTAACGCAGAATCACATTCATCTCTGTGGCCAGGTAAGATATTGGCGACACACCTTTCCAAACATAGGCCAGAGTGTAAACTGATGGATTGTCGCCAGTTGGTTTGGAATAAGCCAGAAGAGCAGTCAGGAAAAGCCAACCGAAAATGAGACCGAGATAAAGCCCCCACCTTCCGAGCAGAACCTTCACTGAACCTTTTGACAGGAATATCCAATCGTACAGAAGGACTGCGACCGGCGCCACGATCATAACCTCCTTGCATCCCATTCCTGCCACGCATGCGATCACGGCCGCCATATGCCATCCGGCAGCGCCCCGAATCGCGGTTGCGCCGCGGATTGTGCAGTATAGCGTGAGCAGAAGGAAGAAGCCCATCATGCATTCGTATCGCTGGACAATATATGTGACAGCCGCCGTCACGAGAGGATGGCAGGCCCAGAGAGCTGCGGAAACAAAAGCTATACCCGGAGCAGCCTGTTCAAAACGATTGGCGAATACGGGCAGGCGCAATGTCATCTTTACGATCCCGAACAAAAGTAAAGCTGTGAGAACATGAATGAGGATGTTGACGGCATGATAATCCGCTGGTCGCACATTTCCCGCCAGATAGTTCAGAAAGAAAGTTAAGTCGACAACTGGACGCGAGGAGCCGTGCATGATTTTCCGGAGACTGTCGCCCGACGACACTCCACTGCACAACCTCCTTAACATGTCCGTGTCGTCATACAAAAAGACGCCACGAAAGCTGTTTGCATATGCGACGACTGCAAGAGCGATAATTGCCAGCGGGAACATTCTATTCAGAACAATATTCCATGATGCGCGCCCCTGATCGTTTCTCATTACTTCCCGGCATCCTTTCCTTGCGTGCTATCAGCAATAGCCTGGGCGAGATTGCGCTGAGCATTATCAAAGTTTGGCAGTATTCGTGCAGCCTCGCGAAAATGTTCGACAGCTTCTGTCAACATTCCACGTTTGACGCAGGACACGCCCATGCAATTGTGGGCAAGCGCATAATATCGGGCGTCCATATACAATCTCATGTTTTCTCCACTGCCGGTAACTTTGCCAGGTATCTTATCTGGCGGTAGATTACGAAAACGGTCGAGCCTGGCCAACAACTCAGCACAGACGCCGGCAGCTTCGTTATATTCCTGCTCATCAAGAAGCGCAGTCGCAAGACATACATACGCCCTGTGATTGACAGGACGCTTCCTGACGACATCCTTCCACATGACAACGCCCGAAGAATAGACGGTATTCCTGGAAAACGTCAATGTCGTGAGCGCGATTATCAAGGCCATCATGGCGATCCAGAAACCATATGCCGGCAGGCCCGCGGCGGCATGCTTCCCAATCCGATTTCGCAAGTGCTCAATCAGACAATAGGAACCGATCACAAATGCCGCCGACAGGCCCGCAAGTGGTAGATACATACGATGTTCTACAGCGAGGTCGGTGACGGGAATGAAACTTGAAGTGGGCGCAAGAACAAGGAAGAACCAGATTCCACAAAAGGCCAGCTTGCGGCCACGACATGCCGCAACGACGGTGAGCGCCAGAAAACCGCATACCAACACCGCAGGCAAGAATATCCGCGACCACGTCATGTCTATCGTCCATCCGTAGTCAAAACACGATGGACTCAGAAGAAATGCCAGTTTTAGATAATGCAAAATAACGCCAGGCTGCATTGCCAGGTATTCAAGAGGCGACGGGGTTATCGCATCGAAGCCGGACGAGCTCGACGACTCGTTTGGAATAAGTGCCAAACCAAATAGGATGATCCACGTCAACATCAGTCTGGCATGGACGCGCCAACGTTTCTCAATTGCGCGGCGAAGCGATTTTGCGCAAAACATGACGTCATAAATCAGGATCACGATCGGAGCCGTGACCATGACCGCCTTTGACAGCATTCCTAGAGAGCAGGCGAATATTGCCGCGCAAAACCAGCTATTTCCTGTCGGCGACGTTGTACCGCGCAAAAAGAAATATGTCGTCATGAGATAGAAAAGCCCCATCATTGACTCGGCGCGCTGACATATGTACGTGACACTTTCAGTCTGAAGCGGATGCACCAGCCAGATTGCAGCCGCACAAGCCGAAAGCCAGGTTGCAGACACATGGCTGGTTTCAAAAGGTAGAGCCGACTTTATGTCGGCTGTAGCCGGTGTAAAACCGGCTTTACCTCCGACGAGCGACATGGTCCGCCGCAGGATGCCAAAAAGAAATAAACCGGCCATGATGTGTATCGTCACATTGACTGTGTGGTAATCTGCGACCTTAAGTCCGCCAAGCATGTAGTTGATGAAAAATGTCAGGTTCACGAGAGGCCGGCTTGTATTCGACACACTTCCTGCCAGAGTTCTTATACTGTGATTTTCTGCGATGCCTCGAAAGTCATCGAACAGAAAAACGCACCCGAAACTGTTGAAATAGGCGCAGACGCCGACGGCGATCAAAAACACCGGAGCCAAGACCTGCAATCCGCGTGTGCCCGATTTTGCACAATTGCCATCCATAAATTCGCTCACTCTTGATTCGACACAGGGGGTGTAGTCGCGCCGGATACAGTTCGATTCAACGTCTTGTCAGACGCGGAGTTGAGAACATCGGGCGGAATGGACAACCCGATTCTCACTTCGTTCGAGGCAGATCCGCCATTGATAGAACATCTTACATCGGTACGATCATCAACAAATGTCATGCGCAAGTCCCAGCTTTCACCGGGTCTGGCGTCCGGGTTTAATATCCGCATCCGATCCTCAACAATCTGCCCTGCCTCCCATTTGCTTGTAGGATAGCTTCGCCAACCCAGAGGATGATACGTGCTCGCAGCAGCGTCGCCGGCTGCGTTGACAATATGGAGAGACGCGCCAATGTCCCTTTCTGTCCTTCTAAGACATTCCCATCGAAACGTAACATCCATGACATCGCTTCGTCCGGAGCCCAGCACCCGCCAGCCTCTCAGTCTTATACTTTCATCCACATCCACTGCGACGATGTTCTGGAAATTATCGACTGGAGAAGCTTCAATACGATACAGCCAAAGATCTGTATGAGCGCCTTCACCGAACAACACCAGAGAATCAACGCAATCCAAGACCCCGAAATCACGTTCAGCCATAAGATTCTTCACGTTGTCGCATCCCGCCGGGGTATAGTACCAACCGAATGTATGCGCGTCATTGAAGTCAACGAGCGCGTATTTAACCGTGTCCGGGAGACGATATGGACGACCTCCCAAGATGGTGGATCCAACGAACACGTAGTGAAAAGAATACAACTCCTTCCGATTCGACAGCGCCGGCAGGAACTCAAAAGTTGACACGGATGGAGCGCCAGCCGGAACCTCGGACAATATTCTGGCCTTTTCCATATCCAATTCGTTTCGTTTCAGCTCGCCCAGCAGCGCCGGCAGTCTGGACTTGGAAAAAGGGCCAATGGATATGCTTGAAACTACCGCTATTCCGAATATCAAGGTCATGATTGCAGGCTTCGCAACGCCTCGAAGATGTGAGAGCACGATTTTGAGTCCATACACTGCGCCGATAAAACATGGCGGCAGGATCTCGGCGGAATAGTAATACCAAATGCTGTACTCGGCCGACCTCACTGACAACAAGTGCTGCATTATGATGGGCAGCGACAGCGCCGACACCTGCAATCCAAGCAGCGGAAGAAATGCGAGGGGACAAAGCAACTTTCCCATATAGGCCAACCTGTCAACGCGACAGGCTATCTCCAGAATCTTCAGCGGATGAAGAATGACATTTTTGACAATCATGAATGGGGTATTGCCGAAATCAGGGTAGATGTTGCGTAAACCGATCACGCCTTTATTGAGCGACGGAATCAGAAGTCCAGTGCTCACACAGAACCACAGGGCGCTCACAAGAAACACCAGCCACCCCGCCCTGTGTTTCTTCACCACAGCGCAGTAGACGCCCAGCATGGCGACGGTCAGAGCCAGATTTTCCTTGAGCAGCAAACACAGGAAGGCAAATAGAAGAAACAGTTTAATTCGATCTGTCATGAACTGATGGAAGGTCAAACAAAAGAGCAACGGAAAGAATGATTCCGGGTGAAACTCATTCAGATTAGTGCATAGCGTGCCTGGATGTATCAGATACAGGCACGCTATGAGGAACGAAGCGAATTGCGGCAGTTCTCTTCTCGCTATTAGAAACAGAACGTATGCAGCTGAACCCAACGCAACGGTCTGAATCAGCAACAGTGTTATTGGAGAAGGGAACAACCAGTATATGGGCGCTATCGCCAACATGAGCAAATTCAGGTGATTACCGAAGAAGGCTGTGCCCAGAAGCGACGACTGGAAATTGCCAGTGCAGGCATTGTGACAGAAATTAGCATAGATCGCCAAATCCCAGTCCCGATAACCAAAAGCGCCGTATTTCTTAACGCAGATCCAGAACATCGCGGCTATGTAAGCCATTATAACAGCCATCACTGACACGCCAGCAACCCCACACCATCCCTTTTGAAAGGTCATTTGACGTGCCGGATCAGGAGTCGTCACGAGTTTGATGTTATCCACAGGCTATTTGGCCTTCCATCAGCGCGCATTTTGTCAACACTCCCATAATCTGGCATTCCCACGGCCAAGCGCAATCAAATCGGCGAAAGTCTCTCTTTACAGAATACCAACAACATATCCTGTTTGCAATCCATGCACACTTTGCTAATCTTTTTGGTCGGTCATTGCAAGTGTTTGAATAACAAAGGAAATCAACCTTATCGCTGTTCGTCTGGATGCCTCATGGGAATCGCTAAAACTCAAGAGACTGCGCCGCTTGTATCAGTG
Source organism: uncultured Victivallales bacterium (assembly GCA_964487695.1). GTDB lineage: Bacteria > Verrucomicrobiota > Kiritimatiellia > UBA8416 > CAZASC01 > CAZASC01. The sequence continues at coordinate 88,758 of CAZASC010000004.1, read as the reverse complement.
GTTGTCGTTACACTCAATGCAATTGATCTGCTGCGCCAATGTCTGACCAGTCTTGCGCAACAGGACTACCCACGACTTGAGATTATCCTCGTGGATAATGGCTCGACGCAAGACATCGCCCAAATGCTGAACAGCGAATTTCCGACTGTCCGCCACATCCGCGTAGAGACAAACCTGGGGTTTGCCGGCGGCTCCAACAAAGGCATTAGAGCGGCGACCGGCGCTTACATTGCCTTGATAAACAACGATGCGGCGGCGGCACCGCAATGGATAAGCTCAATGGTAAATACAGCTGAAAGTGCTGACGATATCGGCGCAGTAGGCGCAATCGTAATTGACGGCAATAATCCGTCAGTTCTCGATTCCTGCGGCGTGCGAATTGCCTTGGACGGAATGTCAAGACAGGCAATGATAAACTGTCCCGTTCCTGATTTGACGGAACCGAAAGAAGTACTTGCCATCAGCGGATGTGCATGCCTGTTGAAGAGATTCGCGCTGGATCAAATCGGTCTTTTCGACGAGCGATTTTTCGCCTACTGCGAGGATACCGATTTATGTCTGAGGCTAAGGCGAGCAGGCTGGAACATAGTCATAGCTCCAGGCGCAAAGGTTACCCATTACTACTCGCAGACTGCCGGCTCTTTTTCCCTGAGGAAAATATACTGGCTCGAAAGAAATCATTTCTGGGTTGCATTCAAGAATTTTCCGGTGCTGTTGCTGCCCTTCGTTCCTTTCGTTTCCGCCTGGCGATGCGTGGTTCTTCTGTATGCGACGCTCCGCCATCTGGGGCCAAGCAGACCTGTCATTTCCGATCATGGCGCCCTTTCGTTGGCCGGCACACTTCTGGCAGCGCAATTTGCCGCACTTGCCGGAATGCCCGCCATGATCTGGCAGCGCATCACACTCCGCCTGCCAGTCCGCCGCAGCGATTTGGAAATGTGCCGCCTGCTGTTCCGATACAGGTTGTCCGTCTATGAAATCATTACAGGCAACTGCTCCCGCAACCGTTAGCATTTGCCGGGTCTGGAAAACATGAAGATAGCCGTGTTCACAAGCACTTTTCCTCCGTACAAAGGCGGCATGGGCAACGTCGCATTTTATGAAGCCGAGGCGCTTGCTGAACGGGGACACGACGTGACCGTATTCACGCCGCTATACAGAACGCTTGGACAGGATGATAGATTGTCGATCCACTCAAGCGGAGTGATGAATACTGGTAAAACGGACGGCGAAACGCCGTCCCTCACATTAAACCCACACACTGAGAGGGCGCGCCTGTTGCTCGCCTTGAGTCAATCAGGCAGTCAAGAATCTGATTGCGTATCCACTCCGGCATTGCCATTCGCAATCCAATGGCTTCAGCCGATCATTCAATCCGGCAACGCGGCATTTTGTTCCGCTGTCACCGCCGGGCTCGACAACATGGACGTCATTTATCTTCATTATCCATTCTTCGGTTGTGCTGAGGTGTTGTGGCTGAACAAACTGTTTCCGGCTTCCAACCAAACCGCGCGTCAGAAGCTGGTCATCCGTTATGACATGGATGTTGTTGGTCACGGCTTGAAACGAATGCTGTTTGGCCTGCACACGCTGTTTATCATGCCGTCCATTTTGCGAGCAGCAGATAAAGTGATTTTTTCTTCGCTGGACTACGCCAAACATTCCAACGCATTCTGGCTATTGCACGAGTCTCCACGAAAATGCAGGGAAATCCCTTATGGCGTCGCCGGCAAAGTCTTTTATCCCGATCGAAGCGTTACGAAACGAGCCAGGAAAATCCTGTTTGTTGGAGGTTTGGATCGCGCCCACTATTTCAAGGGTCTAGATGATCTGCTCCAAGCCATTTCGATGGTGATGCGAGAGGAGAAGGACGTATCATTGCATATCGTGGGGAGCGGCGACATGATGCCTCATTACCGCAACTTGTGCGGGCAACTCAAAATATCTGAAAGTGTCCACTTCATCGGCTCATGCGATAACGATCAATTGCGACGGGAATACAGCGAATCAAGTGTGACGGTTCTACCTTCCATCTCCCGATCCGAATCGTTTGGACTAGTGCTGCTTGAATCAATGGCATGCGGAACGCCTGTCATCGCCAATGACATTCCCGGCGTGCGGACTTTAATAGAGGATGGCAGAAACGGTTATCTGGCTAGACAGGTGAGCGGCACGCATGAAGCAGTTTCAAGCCAAAAAAGTGTTGAAGGACTGCGCTCGTGCATAGCATCAATTCTGAAGGGCCCCGTTAAAGCCGCTCAGATGGGCGCATATGCGCGGGAAATTGCCATGTCAAAATACGGCTGGCAGCCTATTGCAAGACAGCTGGACAAGTGTTTCCTCGATGAGTGAGCAAATCACAAGGCAGGAGAAATGTTCTTCCCCAGACTGGTGCACGCCGGGGCGCTTCGCATTGCTGCTGGCGGCGTTCATCTTTGCCAGCTACCCTCATGTCCTGGTGGGGCTGCAGGCATTTAATTTTCGCGATTTCGGGTTGTTTTCCTATCCGCTGGCGTCCTTCCAGCGTGAAAGCTTCTGGCGTGGCGAGATTCCATTCTGGAATCCATACAATCATTGCGGAATTCCGTTCCTCGCGCAATGGTCAACGCTGGTATTCTACCCATTATCGTTATTCTATCTCCTGCTGCCGCTGTCGTGGTCGCTCAGCGTTTTTTGTCTGATCCATCTTTTCATAGGCGGGATGGGAATGTATTTTCTGGCTCGCCGATGGATAGACTCTGGTTTTTCTGCCTTTGTGGCTGGTATGTGTTTCGCCGTAAACGGCTTGATGTTAAGCTTCATGATGTCGCCGCACATAATGGTTACAGCGGCATGGATTCCTTGGGTGATTTACGCGTGTGAAAGAGCGTGGCATGGCGACGGACGTTGGATATGCAATGCTGCAATTCTAGGTTCGCTCCAAATGCTGGGAGGAGTGCCGGAGTTCATTATGCAGACTTGGGTCACAGTCTGCGGCTTCGCTGCGCTCGTGATTCTAACCAAAGCGTGTCCAGCCCGGAAAGTGCTCGGACGAACGTCGGCCATCATCCTGCTTGTCGCGGGTTTGACAGCTTTTCAGATGCTTCCATTTCTCGACTTTCTTCAACACTCCGATCGCAATGCCGCTTTTACAAACGATTCATGGACGATGCCATGCACCGGTTGGGCCAACCTGCTTGTACCTCTTTTCAATTGCTACAAATGGCGCGCAGGCGTCTTCTTCCAAATCCAGCAGTGGTATGTTTCGTCGTATTACATGGGCATTATCACTGTGGCGCTTGCAATTGTCGCGCTGCTTTGCGTGCGCACGAGCCGCGTCCGATTTCTGGGGCTGATTGCACTGACTGGATTGATGCTCGCGCTCGGTGATCAAGGCTATGTCTACAAATGGTTTCGGTATATTTTCCCATTTTTGGGATTCATGCGCTTTCCGGTCAAATTCCTGCTTCTAATGGGTTTCGCCATGCCACTACTGGCAGGTTATGGAACGAAGGCCTGCACGGACAGAACGTCCAATGCGCGTTCTATCCTTGTCTGGATTGGTGCCACCTTCGCGCTGCTCAGCGCTGCGATTCTCGTTTTCGCATCCCATCATCTTCTACCATGGGAACAATGGGAAGACACGTACCGTAGCGGCATATCCCGACTGATCTTTCTGGCAGCGGGTATTCTGTTGATTCGACTATTTGCGAAGGTCGTTATCGGATCCCGCCTTGTTTGCCTGAGCGTGGCCTTTCTGATGCTCCTGTGGCTAGACATCGAGACGTATGCGCCAGATCAGAATCCCACTTTGCCACGATACGTGTACGAAGTCGGACTTACAAAAACAAAGGATCTCAATCCGAGCCCGCGCCTGGGTTATTCACGTTTTCTGTTGAGCCCGGTTGCCAAAGATCAACTTTCCAGTTCCGTGTCCACAAATCGCATTGACGACTATCTGATCCATCGAATCGCCTATTTCGCAAACTGCAATATTCTTGACGATGTCCCCAAGGTTGACGGTTTCATCCCGATCTGCCTCCGCTATGAACGCGAAGTGCTGACAGAACTTTACCGCGAACCGCCGACTGAATCGCAAGCTGCGTTGGCTGATTTCGTTGGAGCATCCCAAGTCACGCGGCCTGGCACACTTTTCACATGGCAGGCAAGAACGAACTTCATGCCGATGGTATTTTCCGGACAGCGCCCGCGTTTCGTCCCGGAAACTGAAACGCTGGCGGCAATGTTCCTGCCTGATTTCGATCCACGGCAAGTCGTCATACTACCTGCCGACGCCATATCAGTGATTCACGCCACCAATGGCGTCGCCGCTGAAATAACCATGAAAAGCGTATCAGGGCAGCAATTGACGTTCCGAGTGAAATCGCAGGAAGCCGCAATTGTCACGATTGCGCAATCGTTCTATCACCCGTGGCGAGCATGGATAGACGGTAAACCGACAGTCATCTGGCGGGCAAACCATGCTTTTCAGGCAATTGAAGTGCCGTCCGGCGACCACGAGGTGCATCTGGCGTATGTAGATATCAGTTTCTTCATTGGTTTGGCTATCTCCGCCATCACATTCCTACTCATGCTTGTCTTCTGGATTCGATCGCGTTGATTTGATTCGTGACATGATCACGATTTCAACGAGCAAAAGCGCGATAAGAGCCAATCCCGCATAAGAGGCGCGGCGAGCGTCGCGGCGAGAAGAGCCATGAATGTGATCGTAAGGAGAGAAATCGTCATGGGAATAATTGGCATCGCGGCGTTCATAACGCAGCGTCCGATAAATACAACTCCGAGCACGGCAGCCAGCGGACTGGCCACATCCTGCATGTACCACGCCCGCAGTTCCCCCTTGAGAAAGCGACTATGCATGATCCATAATCCTATGACCATGCCCAAGCCATTTATAAATACCCCGACACATGCCGCGCCAACTGGACCGAAACGAAGCGCCATAAACACGAGAGACGGCACCATTAACGCTGCCGTAATCACAGTCCCCCAGAAAGCCAATTTGGTCCATTTATTGGCCAACTGGATGGCATATGAAAGATGAGCAATCCCATTCAATGCTGTTGAGATGGTCAACATACTTACGATCAAATATGCGGAGTCGGCGGTATCTGAATCACGAGTCCACAACAACAATATCTCGTGAGAGAACACCGCGATGACTGTTGCCATCGGCAGAACCAGAACAGACATCAACTGGCAACCCCTGTGATACGCCATGACAAGCCTTTCATGTTCATTCCTTGCCACGAGGCTTGTGAAGCGCGGGAACAGGGCCGTGTAGATAGGGCCTATTATCCTGCTTAGACCTGAAGCCAGCATGGCGGCAAGGGAATAATAACCAAACACTCTCAACGAGAAGATTCTGCTCAACAAAATCCTATCAGCTTGGGTCTGGACAAGAGCTGCGATTGAGATTCCGCTGAGGCCTGTTTTGAAACGCCATTCCTTGACGAGGAGATCCCTTCTGAATCGAGACTGGACACCTGTGCGAGGCAGACTGCTCCATAGAGCTGCTGCGATGATGCATAAATGAACAAGATTAACAAAAGCCTGCCAAAAGAAGAAGGCCTGCGCTGTCGGCGATATTGTCCAGAGAACAGCGACGCCACCGCAGAACCGCAAGAAATCCATAGACACGGATATGACATTCAAAAGAGCCTGACGCTGCAGTCCTGCCAGCCCGGCGGTATAAAGATAGATCGGCCAGTAAAGGCCAACCACGATTCCCATGATCGCTATCGTTTGTTGCAGTGTCTCCTTCGTGAAGGTTTCGGGCCTGAGCCAGTGCTGCGCCACAAAAGATGAAACAAGGACAATCGCCAGGCAGATCACAACCGCCGTCCCGAAGAAGACCGGCTGCATTGTCCGCAGCAAATCTCGCATTTCGCCCGCCTTATCGGTCAGGGCTGAATCCCCAGCGAACTCCCTGTTGAATGTTGTGCTCAGGCCAAAGTCCAACGGGATCACTACCGCCATGATCGTGGCAAAGATGCCGATAAGACCGTATGCCTCGACGCCCATCAGTTTGATGTAGAAAGGAATGCATATGGCGGCGAACAGGAGGTTTGCGCCGTAGCCAATGAAATTGGCGATGATGTTCCTCGGTGTCTTATTCATGCCGCATCCGAAAGTCACGTCCAAAGAGACTGGAGAAGAACACGCCAAAGAACAGCCCCGGATACCTCAGCATTATGCATATGACCACCGATGGAATCAGAGCAATCCTCATAAGAGGATCGGCGATATGAGACCTCACTACTTTAACATGGCCTGACACCATCTCGCCTATGCCAGCCAGGGCACTACGCGGTGTAAGCCGCAATTTGTGACGCTCAAAATACTTGTGAATGGACTGTGAGTCCGCGTCGCGCCATACATAGAACAGAACTTCGGGTATGCACGCAAAAGCTCCAGAAAGCGACAATTCAGCAATCAGAAGATGATCCGGGGCAAGTCGCGGCGTGAGAAAGAGACACTCCATTAGAGAATCTCTCCTGAACACACCATACATCTGATAGCAGTAACCTATACTCCAGATGGTCTTCAGAAAACGATGCGGCAGTGTCATTCCACGCGTATCGAAAGTCTTGGGCACCGGACCGGTTATTCGATTCCCATCCTCTAACCATACGGCCCTCGAATAGCACATCACAACGCTGTCATCACGATCCATGACGTCAACACACTTCTCTATGTACGTCTTATCACGCTCGTCATGATGAGAAGCCCAAAGAAAATATTTTCCCTTCGATAACTTCAGAACTCTGTCGCCATTCCAGAAGGATCCTCGATTGATGTCGCTCCGATAGTACTGAATCCGTCCGTCCTTCAACGCATATTCCTTGCAAATTCTCTCAGTCTCGTCAGTTGAAGCATTGTCCGAGATCAGGATTTCCAGGTTCTTGTATGCATCATTCAGCAATCCTTCCAACACGCGTCCGATTCTGGACGCTCCATTGTAAACAGGCAATCCAACGCTAACTAGAGGACGATCCGTCATATAGAAACTCATCGAATGCGCTTCAAATATCCGTCCGGCGCAGCTGTTATCAGCAACCTGTGATCGATGTTCTTGTCGCTCTCGAATTCCGGGTGAGACTTGAGGTATTCCCACACGGCGGTTTTCGGATTATTGCCGGGGCCCCATGGCCGACTTCTTGTTTCGTCAGGAATATCCTCAAGCGAGGTATCAAAGACGACGCAGTAGCTACCGACCGACACCAAAGGAGCGTAGAATTGAAGCTCCTTCAGCACGTGCTCATGAGTGTGATGCGAGTCCAGAGCCACGAGGATACTTTTCGCTCCGGCAACAGTAGTTTTGACTTGTTCGACGACGGCGGTGGAAACGCTGGAGCCTTCGATCATCATGATCCGGTGAAAGAGGCGGTGCTTCTCTATTTCAACGCGGTTATGCTGCCGGATGTCCACATCTATGCCGATCACTTTTCCTTTTCCTGTCAACTCAAGCATGGAGGCATAGAACACCAGCGAGCCCCCGTGAGCTATCCCTGTCTCGATGATGAAATCAGGTTTAACGGTCCAGATAATCTCCTGCATGGCCATAAGATCCTGAGGCAACTGTATGACCTGACGCCCTAGCCACGAGAAATTCAGGATGTAATTTGTTCTTACAACTTCCTTCATAAATGCGGCGGTGTCGAAGTGAAGATGCTCGTCGCTCTTATTGGCACTGATTCTGGCGTCCCGCTCGCGGAAAAAGTCTTCATTGGGATCTATCTTCTTCTCATTAATCATGTTCAACACCTTTCTGCTTCCCATTTACTCACGCAGGAGACCCAACAATTCCGTATGCTTCTCAAGAAGGACCTGATCAACCGCTGAGTAGACTTCGCAGTACTCGCATGCTGGAATCATTTCGTAGTCTTGCTTGAGCAGACCTCTCCTCGCGACGTTCAATTTCCCGCATTCCACAACATCTTGCAGACGCATGCTATTCTTAATGTTGCCGAGAATCAGTTCTTTAGTCGTATCCGCACAACACATGGATATGTCTCCGTCGGAATGAACCATCAGCAAATAGAACGGCTGCTCGCACGGAACCGCCCGGCGGTATCCTCCGCCCGCTGAAATCCTGTTGATGGAGCTTACCCAATTAAAAAGCTCGCGATACTGAATATGCACATTGGGCAAATTCCTTATTTTTGGCTCGAAGTATTCCAGAATACCAGACGTCTCCTCCTTGTACTCTTTCGATTCGGGATTCACACACAATATGGTCAGGGATGCCGATACGCAACCTTCCTTGACCAGGTCTATACATGAATCAATATTGGCCAGCACTTTAGCGACAAGATCTGCCCCCTTCACCTCCCTATATTTACGCGGAGAAATTACATCAAGGCTCACGCGAACACTTGTCACACCGGCAGCGCTCAGCTCGCGAAACATCGCCCGATCCAGCAATACACCGTTTGTAACAAGAATGACCTGCTCCGCTATGTCCAGATTGCGGGCCATTTCCACCATCTTGACGATATGAGGATTCAACAATGGCTCGCCATTGCCATGCAGATAAAGCACTTTGAACTTTTCCATCCCCCTGCACTTATCGATAATTTCGGAAAACAGGTTCAGTTCCATGTGTTTCAGCTGTTTACCGTGCTGCTTTGCCAGAGAATGGCTCTCTATTGATATCTTCTTACTGTGCATTCCGCAGTAAACGCACGATAAGTTGCATTTGGATGTGGCCTCCAAAACCAGAACAGGCAATGCGTGCTTAACCAATGCATGTCTGATGCTATGGAGCCTTTGCTCTATCTTTGCCGAATCGCACGCCGCGGCAGGTATGATTCCTTTATTCACTCGAATGCTGCTCTAACTAAAGTCCAACTAATCCTGACGCTCCCGTCTGTGACAATCAAGACTACTCCAGAGCTTCAGATTAACGTCTTCGGGAAAACAGTTGTGATAGTGATGCGGCGTCCCCTGCGTGTTTGATCTCCATAAATGCGAAGATGCGTACAGCCTGCGAATGGCATCTCTCGCTGCTTTACGCTCTGCTTCGTCGTGGGTATTAAGATCGCTCATAAAATCGTTCCCGTGCATGCCTAGAGCCTCCACAAACACCTGTGCTGGAGATGCGCTCTTCCCCCTGCACCTGCCCGTCCAATGCCTTTCCGTCTTTGGCAGAGTCAATGCGTCATGAAAGACCTTCTCCCATCGGTTGATCATCAATTCAATTGAGAATCTGCCTGCGGCGGCTTTCCTGGCATTGTCAGAAAGCCTCTGACGCAAATCCCGATTCCTGTACAGTTGCTCCAGCGCTCGTGCGTATTCTTCTTTGTTTGCAGCGACAACTCCTGTAACACCGTCCTCAACGATATGGCATTCCGTCATATTCGTCAAAACAACAGGAGGCACGCCGGCAGCCATGCTCTCACACAAAGATTGTTCACATGTTCCGTAGTGACAAGGAGCAAGTGGGTATCCAAATACATCGAACTCAGATAAATAATCGGTTATGTTTTCCACATGTCCGGTAAAACTGAAACGTCTCCCGTTGTCATACTTTAATGATTCTGTCGTGATCTGTTTCTCGCTCGGGCCTCCGCAGACAATAAATCTGGCATCGGGGATCTTCACCAAACTGCTCATTCCCAGAAACTCAGGATGCATTTTGCAATAATCAACCGTGCCGATATAGCCAATAGTGAATCCGGCATGTGGCTTGGGGCGAACGGATGCCACATGTTCAATCCCGCCGGTTGACCAGATGACCCGGAGCGACTTTTGCCGTTCTTCCCTTAGTCTCTTCACTTCTGGAGTTTCCAGGCTTAGGGGAGAGGTAAACACGAACAAATCCGGATAACAGAGAACCGTTTCATTGAATACACTGGGCGCATGATATCCCAAGGTGTGGCTCCAGAAGATCACGCGGGCAGGCGGCAGCGTTTCACGCACCAGGAAATCGTACAGCAAAGGGTGATTCCACCAGTGAATCAGGACAATGTCCGCTTCGGCAATGGCGGCTAGTACAGTATCATGCCTGGAGGACATTCTGTCCGTCAGAGAGAAACCGATGGTCCGTGAAGCCAGAACTGCCTTTTCGTTCGCATAATCAAGACTCAGGACTTTGTGTACAAAATCGGGTTCGTCATTAACCTTCCGGAGATAGTTCAAAATAACTGTTCCGACCCCGCCACCCAGGTGAGGTGTTACATGAAGAATCGTGCGCCTTTTATTTTTGCTATTCATGGTTCAACAAGACGTCAGCAATCATATCTCTCGCGCGGGATGGCATACAAAACGCACCCGGTACCCATCCAGGAATGCAATCGCAGCAGGAACACGTAATCATTGAGTCTCTTCATGAGGAATTCTGGAGTCAGCCATAGTCCTTTGCGGTTATGATAGGTCGTGGCAGCCACTATGGGTCGGTACCTTTTCAGGACACCTGCGGCCCCTTGCAGAGCTTCAAGCTCAGACCCCTCAAGATGCAACTTGAGGATGCTGATGGGAATGTTCATGTCATCAATGGTTCGTACGTCCACGGTTTCCTGCGCCATAGGGCTGAAGCGAGAGGCATAATTGAAACCGTGCAGAAAAGGCGCGCTCCCGGATTGATTGCCGAGGGCACACTCCAAGATTTCAATCTTGTCCGTCGACAACTCATCTTCAGGGCAGAGCCTGTTACGCAGCACCTTGACATTTTCCTTGTCCGGCTCAATAGCGTACAATTTTGCGAATTTGTGCCGGACGATATTCATAAAACGCAGGCTGACGTCACCGTGATGCGCTCCGCCATCCAGAAACACCTCTTCCTCGCCAAATGACGAGATGACCTCTGGAATAAAGAACCTGTTGCCTGTTGTGACAGGTGCGCCATCAAATACCATTTCTTTTCTCAGGCTGTGCCATGCTATGAATTGCAGATGGTGAGCCTTGGAAATGTCGTCGTTCCATTGATCCAGCACATATTCAACACCTTCAACATCAACGTGTTTGAGGTCCCCCGTGAACCAGCCATTCCCTAATGGATGTCGATCTGCATAAGCCTCGGAAACATCGTAAAAAGGAACAACATCCCGCCATCCCTGTTTTGTAAGCGGATCGGAAACACTTGAATATGAATGTGTGACGACGCAGATCGCCAGCAAACAGTTCGCGCGATGCTCTTCAGACACATCCTCTGGTTTAACGATGGAAACACCTTTCCATGCGGCATCTCCCACACATCGGTCAGGATTGGCATCAACAACATACAGGAACGGAATTCCAAGTTTGTCAAAGAACGCCTTGGCCATTCTTCCAAGATCGCCTGCACCGTAAAGTATCAATGGCTTATCCACTATGCGAGCGGAGGGAATCGCCTTCTGTAGGGCCATTTCATGAAACAACGTGCGGGCATCGTGCACCTCGGACAAGTTCAATAGTGTACTTGTGTATCCTGCCGCCATTATGCCCACCACCCCATGTATTTTGTGTTCATCATGTTGCCAACTTGAAATGCGCTGCATATTTCTTCCAAGTGCTATTGGCAGTGACCAACTCGGAAAATCTTTCCCGATGTCGCCTGACTGCTTCATCGTCTCCGCCCAACGCGGCATATGCTTCCGCTGCGTAGTAATGGGCAAACGCATGGTCGGGATACGTCAGTGCGACATTATTAAAATACGAAAGCGCTTTCGCATAATCTCCAATTGCCATGTTGTGGTTTCTCACAAAATTCGCATCGAGATTCATTAGATATGCTTTCTCTTCCATGTATCCGGGATCAATTTCCGGAGTCCTTATGTTGCATCTCAAGGTATTATGCTCGCCAAAATCGTCGTTTATAAGATAACCGCGTTCTTTGCAGATCTTGTAAAGTCTGCTACCTACGACCGGCACGGCCAGATTGAAGTAGATCCAATCGAATCCGGTCTTCAGGATCATCTGCATCGTCTCTTCGCGATGCGCTTCCAATTCGCCCGGCAGCCCCAACACTATGCAGCAATGCACGGCTATCCCGTGCTTTCTCAAAGCATTCACCGCGCTTTGGACCATATCCAGCTTGAGCGGTTTATCGATTATTTCTCTCAATACGAAATCGGAACCTGACTCCATCGCGAGCGACACTGTCGTCACACCGGCTTTCTTCAGCAGCCTGCCAATCTCATCGTCAATCGCATAGATTGCCATGCCATTGGGGAATTCAATCCTCAAACCAAATTCGCGAAGCCTTCGCAGAATCTCTTTGGCGCGTTCCTTGTCGGCAAGGAAATGGTCGTCCTCTATCGCCAGCATCTCGATGTGATATGAGTCCACCATTTGCTTAACTTCACCAATCACCTTCTTGACGCTCGCGAATCTGACCTTCCTGCCATGCACAGAACTGCTCGCGCAGAAGACACAATTGAAAGGACATCCGCGCGAGGTGTATATGCTCAATTGCCGGACATTCGTTGATTCGGAAAGTTTATCGGCTGACCTTCCCTTGTACTCAGAAAGGTCTATCAACGTGTAATCGAAGAAGGGTATCTCGTCGAGATCCTGGACAAAAATGCTTTCGGGCTTGCGTCCTTCTCTCAGGCTGTCACGGGTGATCCAGGCAGAACTTGATTTGAAGCACTCCTTTACAGTGTCGGCGTCCAGCAATTGCGTCATCGGTATTTCGCCCTCTCCGAAACACAGCGCATCAATATGTGGAAATTCCTTGAGTATCTCAGCATACAAATTGGTTGCTATCCCGCCGCCCATGACAACCAGAACATCGTGCTTTGAGCGCTTGCACGAGGCGGAAATGAGTTCCAGATAATTGTAACAAGTATTGAATAGCGCCGAGATGCCTACGATATCCGGCTGATATTTGAGTATTCTGTCTTTGATGATCTTGCCGATTCCAGCCTTGATATCTGTCGTCACACCGCACAGGTTGAATGCTTCACGATTCAGATCCAATACTTCCAGCAGGACGTCGTGGTTCGATTGCGCCCTGATATAGGCCGCCATGGAAAGCACACCCGTGGGAAGCGCGAAGATTGGTACCCTTGCCTTGAGCGCCTTGGAAACATAGCTCCCAATGTCAAAGTATGGCGGAATCACAAACAAGACCTTCTTTGCCTGCTTAACCATGTGCCTCCACACTCCTAATAACTTTCTTTGTCATTTCTTGTTACTCTCTTCCAGGCGCTTCAACAACATCACCGCATATGGGTCAATATCGTCCGGAAGACAGTGCGATAACTGGCCACATGCCCCGCAAATCGGATGTTCCTTGCGTTTATTCAAGAGATGCATCCGGCGGTACTCGAACAACGCCTCACCGTTCCAGATATCCTTGAAACTCTCTTTATTGAGGTCACCCAGAATAAGCTTCCTGGACCAGTCCAGAAAACAGAGACTGACTTTTCCGTCCGAGTTTATACTCAGGGAGTAGAACACATACGGACAAACATCAACGGCCTTGATCTCCTGACCATAGATCCCGACGTCCGCATTAGGCACGACATGGTTCATTTCAAATTTCGGCCAGCACGGCGCAATGTGTTCGATGAATATTCTGTCGGCTATATCGCCAAAGATCTCCAGGAAACGTTTCCTTTCATCTTCCGAAAGATTGTCGCCTACGATCTTGATGCAGACAAGACATTGCTTCTTGTGTTCATAAAGATGCCGGATGTTCTCGACGAGTTTGTTGAAATTGACATCGCAACCTGAGAATTCCCTGTAGGCCTTGTCGGACAGGCCCTCCAATGAAATATGAATTCTGTCAAGCCCGGCATCAACCAGTTCAAGATTCTTTTCGGGCCCAAGAAGGGAAGCGTTCGTTGTCGTGTCCACTTGCAGGGCACAGCCGCGCTCTTTTGCGTATCGAATCATATCCGCAAGTCGGGGATGCAAAAGCGGTTCACCGTCTTTGTAAAGGCGCAGCACCTTTATTGGGTGATCAAATGCGCACAGGTCATCTATGATCTTCTTATACAGTCCAATATCCATCAGGCCTGAATGGCGCTTTATTTTCTTCATCAACGCCTTGTTGCCGGTTGGACAGAACTTGCATTGAAAATTGCAGATATCGGAAGGATCAAGAAACACAAGAAACGGTGCATCCAGCGGTATGACCGTCTCCAGGCGGGTCCGATTCTCAAGCTCAATCCTCGGCCTTATTTCAGCCTTCATTAATTCCTCTCCCGTATCAGCTCATCCAGCCGCCGTCGATCGCCCCAGAACTCCATTACCTCATAATCAGGGTACGGGTATTTGCCTAAATTAAGTTCGATGTCCCAGTTGTTCTCACGAATCCATCCTTCGACAAGATTGCGGATCGTGACAGGTTTGCCCGCGCAGACATTGATCACGCCAACATCGCAATGTACCAGAGCCAACAGCACAATCATCCTCGCCACCTCAGCGACGGGCATGAAGTCGCGCAATTGTTCGCCACCCGACATATCGAAAGACCGGTCCCCACGCAACACAGCTTCCTTGACCTGCGAATAAAGGGAGCCCTTCCACTGTCCTTCTCCGTACATGTAAAAGAGCCTAGCCCAAGTCAATGCAAAGGGATGAGCATGACGAAGAAACTGAAGCTCTCGTCGCAGCGCATCCTTGGCATGACCGTACGGATTGTGCGGTGATGGCGTCAATTCCTCCGACAACGCCCCGGACTGCAATCCGTACTCGGCGCATGTCCCACTCATTAATAAAGCCGGTAGACCCGCAGCAATCAGCCCCTTCAAAAAAGCATATTGCCTGGGCAATTCCGTTTCAAAGTGATGCAACGATCCATAGTTCGGCAGTCCATCCCAAGCCAGGTGAATGAGAACGTCAGGCTTGTGAAGCCGCTCGTATGCATTGACCTGCGCATCGGCGATATCCATCTCCACAACGCTGACATTTCCTCCGTGATCGGACAGCTTCGCCGCATCCCTAGTTACCGCTATGACTTCTGCGCAACAAGTGGCAAGCTCTGCCAACACATGCCGCCCAATGAATCCCCCGGCGCCGGTGACTGCAATGCGAAGCTGCGTCATCGCACCTCCAGCTTCGGCACGGCCGTCACGAATCTCCCACCCCATGCTCTGATATACGCCAGTTGTGTCATCAATTCCTCGCGTAAATTCCATGGCAGAAGGAGCATAAACTCCGGCTTCTCTGTCTCAATGCGCATTTCGTCCACTATCGGAATTCTGCTTCCTGGCATGAACCTCCCTTGCTTTGAGGGATTGCGATCGACAATCCATGGGATAAACTCCGAGCTGACACCTGCATAGTTAAGCAGCGTATTCGCTTTGGCTGCGGCGCCGTAAGCTGCAATCTTCTGACCACTTCGTTTGGTTTCAACGAGAAAAGCAAGAAGATCGTCTCTCACTTTGTCAGCCTTGTATTGAAAGTCCGTGTAGTATGCGACTCCGGTCATGCCAGCTCGATCCTCGGTTGCCAGCAATGACTCAACGCGATCCGTCTTCGCCTGCGTCCCCGATTCTTTCCTCTGGCAAAATATCCGTAAACTGCCTCCGTGCGTCGTCAGTTCCTCAACATCGAAGACGACCAAGCCGTGGGCTTCAAGAATCGTTATGGCAGTGCCGAACGAAAAATACGAGAAATGCTCATGATAAATTGTGTCGAATTCACTATGTTCGATCAATCGCATCAAATGCGGAAACTCGATTGTCACAACACCGCTGCTTGCAAGAATGCGGGCCATTCCTTCAACGAAATCGTTGAGATCAGGCACATGCGCCAGCACATTGTTTGCAACGAGGAGATCGGCCTTCGTTCCTTCGCGCGCCAGGCGTTCCGCACAATCCACACTGAAAAACTCAGTGACCGTTGGAATTCCAGCAGCCTCTGCCACACGCGCGACATTCTTCGCCGGTTCAATACCCAGAACAGGAATACTTCGTTTCTTGAAATATTGCAGCATGCAGCCGTCATTGCTGGCAAGCTCAACAACCCTGCTGTTGTCGCCTAGCTTAAATCTCTCTATCATTGCTTTGGCATAGGCCTCGCAGTGTTTCTGCCATGTGTCAGAATAAGACGACAAATAGGCGTAGTCGGAAAAAATGTTTTCCGGTGACTCAAACTTCTCAAGTTGAACAAGGAAACAAGCCGAGCACACATATGCATGCAGCGGATAGCGTTTCTCGATACCGTTCAGATCCGACTTATTTAAATAGGAATTAGACAACGG
Organism: uncultured Victivallales bacterium; assembly: GCA_964487695.1. Taxonomy (GTDB): domain Bacteria; phylum Verrucomicrobiota; class Kiritimatiellia; order UBA8416; family CAZASC01; genus CAZASC01. The sequence continues at coordinate 72,620 of CAZASC010000004.1, read as the reverse complement.
TGCAGTGCCGAGATCCACAAAGGTAAACTCAAGGTTGGAACCGCAAAACCGGCAGGTCGGGTGACTCATTTCTTGATGCCTTCGATATACTCGCGTACTTGTGACTCTGTGAATTTACGCATATCTTTGCCGCCCGCATGAGATTTGCACCACTCAACGGTCAAATTGAGCGCATTGCCAAGGGCAAGACAAGGCTGCCAACCGAGTTTAATACGTGCCTTGGAACAATCCAGCGCCAGTATTCCTGCTTCATGCAGAGGGTTTTTTGTCGCAGCCACTTTCCATCCAGCGCCTGTGCCCCAGAGACAAACCAGCTCATCCGCCAGATCAGACACACTCCACAAGGCATCCACATCCGGTCCGAAATTCCAGGCCCCACTGGTGTGCGCCGGATCTTTCCAGAGTTGCTCGGATAACGCCAGGTATCCACTCAATGGTTCCAGAACATGCTGCCAAGGGCGAATCGCCGAAGGCGATCGCACAACAAGCTTCTTTTTTGCGAGAACTGCGCGGAAGAAGTCAGGTATCAACCGATCCTCAGCCCAGTCACCGCCACCTATGACGTTTCCGGCCCTGGCTGTTGCGATGCCAACCCTTTTCCTCTTTCCGCCAACGTTCGCAAAGAAGGAGCGGCGGTATGCGGACACAACAAGCTCCGCAGCGCCTTTGCTTGCAGAATACGGGTCGTGCCCACCCATGGGATCGTCCTCGCGATAGCCCCATATACATTCCTTGTTTTCGTAACATTTGTCGCTGGTAATGATAAGAACCGCACGAACGGAGTCGCAACCGCGAACAGCTTCAAGAAGATTCACCGTTCCCATGACGTTGGTCGCAAATGTCTCCACAGGATGCGCATATGATTTCCTGACAATAGCCTGAGCGGCCATATGGATGACGATCTCCGGAGAAGCAAAAGAAAGGGCGCGCCGCAGAGAATCAAGATCCCTCACATCGCCATGATGCGAGTCCATTCCATCGGCGACGCGGGCCACTTCAAACAAGCTTGGCTCGGTCGGCGGGTCGAGCGCGTACCCGCTTACTCTTGTGCCCAGCATCTGCAACCAAACGCACAACCAGCTTCCCTTGAATCCAGTATGACCGGTCACGAGGACTTTTCGATTCTTCCAGAAGGATGAATTCATGCCCACACTTTCCAGGGAGCCTTCCCTTCCTGCCAGAGCCTCTGCAGGACCATTTTGTCCCGAATCGTATCCATGCACTGCCAAAAGCCGGCATGCCGATACGCGGCGAGCTGGTGATCGGCGGCAAGTTGCTCAAGGGCGTCCGCTTCCAGCGATCTGTTATCGCCATCCAGGTACCTAAACACTGACGGTTCAAACAAGAGAAAGCCGCCATTGATCCAGCCTTCACCGAGTTGGGGTTTTTCGCTGAAATCTATTACATTATCTCCTTTGATGGTTAGATTCCCAAATCGAGCCTGCGGATGAACCGCCGTGACTGTGGCAATTTTGCCGTGGGATCGATGAAATTCAAGCAGCTCCTTGAAGTTGATATCAGACACGCCATCGCCGTACGTCACCATAAACGTTCCATCGGCGAGAAACTTTTCCAGTCGTTTGACACGGCCCCCAGTGAAAGTATCCAAGCCTGTATCAACTAAATTGACAATCCAATCTTCGCACTTGGAATCCTGCATTTTTATCGCTCCTTTACATAGGTCCACGCATAGATCACCGGAAAGTCTGTGGTAATCCAGAAAATAGCGTTTGATGACCTCGCCTTTGTACCCAAGAGCCACAAAAAACTCCTTGAAACCGTGGTTCGCATATCCTTTCATTATATGCCAAATAATTGGTTTCCCGCCGATCTCTACCATCGGTTTGGGTATGACCTCGGTTTCCTCCGCCAGTCTTGTTCCCCTGCCTCCTGCCAGAATCACAACTTTCATCATTGCCCTCCGAGTCTCACCGGTCGCCACGACCTTGTTGGGATATTACAAATTCTACGACAACGAGTCAATGCGGCAAGACATTGAATCTACTGTTCTGTTGCCCGTTGTTATTCGGCTCCATCCTGTACGCCTGATGATTCTCGTAGAGCTTTATCTGGGACTGGATATCGACTGCCTGTTCTGAGACCGGAACAACGAATTCGACACCGTCCACGCCCGAGAGAAGACGAATCGAATCGTTCTTTGGCCGCCCTTTCGAAATAAGGATGAGAGCCTGGCTTGCAGCCTTCACAGCGTCATCGAAACGTCCAGCTTCTGCATACGCTGCGGCCAGAACATCGAGCGCACGCACACTTAGATTGCGGGTGGCCCGGCACACCTCTTCGGCCATTTCGATTGCGCGATTTCCATCCCTGATTCCGGCATCGGGACATGTCGCCAGAAGCCATGCAAACTCGCATTTTGCAGAAAGCGAAGCCTGATCTGAACCACGGATGTGTTGAAATTCGCCGGCAGCTTCCCTGTAACTGCCCTGCTCCACCAGCATGCGCGCGATAAGCAAACGCGGATTATCATATGACGAATTCAATTCGACAGCACGATTCAAAGACTTCATAGCGTCAGGCTTATTGCCGCCAAGATAAAGCGCATATCCGAGATTGTGCCACGCGGTGGCTTTATCCGGGTCCGCCTGAATCGTCGCCCTGAAACATGCGATAGCTCCGGAGATATCACCTTGAACGAGAAGAGCACGGCCCATCTGATTCTGAATGGCCGGCTTCCAGTAGAGTGCTCTGCTTGAAAGTCTTCCGACATTATCGCTGGCAACTGCATCACGCATGCGCCTTAAAGCAACCTCGGCAAAGTGCTGCGCCTCCATCGCGCGCCCATCATCAAGCAGCGCGGAAATTACAGGAACATATGCCCTGAAGTTGTCAGGCCGTACGTTGATTACATCTCGCCATATGGCTTCCTCGCTCTGGTAAGTCTGATTTCTCTGCCAAGTAATCATCCCAAGAACGACGATCACAGCACATGCCGTGGCGAGCATGATCCACGGTCTGACGCGATTCCGCAGCAGGCCGTATATTGAGAACACAGTCAAGACGATGACGCCCGCCAGAGGCAGATACATCCTGTGCTCCGCCGCGCAATCGGCGATCGGTATGACGCTCGATGTCGGCGCAAGTGCCATAAAGAACCAGAGCCCGCAAAAACCGAATGAACTACGGCGACGGACTGCAATCCATGTGAGCAACACAAGAAATCCAACGCCAAACGCAGGAATCCAGATGTCGCCCCGCGAGATCGGCTGGAGCCAGGCATAATCAAGGCACAACCTTGCCGGCCAGAACGAAAGCTTCAAGTAGTGAATTATGACTCCCTGCTGGGTCTGCAAATAAGCCAATGGCGACAGCAGGCCGGCCTTTAACCCTGTGGTGGCGGAGGAATCATGCGGCACGGAAAGCAGCCCACCAAGTATCGCCCATGTCAGCGCCAAACCGATATAGACCCGGCGACGCATGGCAAGCGCCTCACAAAACGATTTCGCAAAGAAAAAGCGGTCGTAAATCAGGACCATCACCGGCGCAGTCACCATTACAGGCTTGGCAACCATTCCCAGCGCGCATGCAATAATTGTGGCGGTATGCCAAACGAGGCTATGCCGCGACCGTACACCTATAAGGAACAGAAACAGTGTCAGGAGATAAAAGAAACCCATAAGGGATTCCGCCCGCTGGCTTATGTAAGTCACGCTTTCCGTCTGGAGAGGATGCACAAGCCATATTGCCGAAACGATCGCGGCAAAAACAGACGCGCGTTTGCCGTAACCATCCGCGAAAGCAGGCAACGTCAGTGTCCTTTTTACAATGCCGAACAAAAGCAATCCGGCGGCAATGTGAATCAGCAGATTCACGGCATGATAGTCGGCGGGATTCGAGCCCATGAGATAATTCAGATGGAACGTAAGTCTGACCAGCGGTCTCGTGGAGCCAAGCAGGGACGACCAGAAGTGCCGTAAACTCAGATTGTCCTCAATGCCATTATGGTCATCCAGAATAAACGGGGCATAGAAACTGTTGGAGTACGCAAGAATGGCGCAGGCCACCGCCGCGAAAGGCAGCAGCCTGCTAAAATCAACGCGTGCGATTCTGTTCCCAACGCTCAATGTTTGCCTCTTTTAATGCTTCTCAGTCAATGCTGGCATTTTCACCGGAATCGCTTCCCTGTATGGCTTATGGTTTTCATAGATAGCCAGCCGCGCCGCAATTGACAATTCGTGGTTCTCTGACGGAGATACCGTTTGTCCTGTTATGACGGAACCGCCGACATCCTGTCCGCCATCACGCGGCATTTCCCTAGCCAGTTTCAGCGCTTTTTGAGCAGTCTGAATCGCTGTCGAGTATTCCCCTTTTTCGGCATATGCAGCGGCCAGCACATCAAGAGCCCTGATGCTGCGGTACCCGGTTGCCTCACAAACAGATAGCGCAAGACTCAAAGCTTCGAATCCATTCCGGCAATCATCGACCGGCGATGTGGCGAGAAGCCACGCGAGTTCTGATTCCGCAGACACTTGATTTGAATCCAATTTCAGAGCCTTTCGATAATATGCCTCGGCCTCAGCGTGCCGTCCTTGCCGGGCCATGATATAGCCCAGCAATGCATATGCTTTCGCGTATGCAGGATCGACAGCAATTGCCGTTTCACATATTTTGATCGCTGCATTTAAATCACCGGCAAAAAATACAGCGAGGGCCAGATTGTTGTAGTACGCCTGACAGTCGGGCCTCAAGCGGACGGCTTCGTTAAATTCGGCAATAGCCTCGCGCACTTTGCCTTTTGCAAGAAGCACACGTCCGTATTGATCGTGCGCCTCTGGAATATAAAACTCCACATTGCCTGCAGCCGTGCGTCTGTATCTAATACTTTTGTCGGCAGCAGCGGAATCCAAGCGATGCAGCAGCAGTCGAGCAGCTGCGTCGGCTTCATCCAACTTGTCGTCAGCCAACAGACAGGAAGTGAACCCGATCTGCGCCCTGAAGTTGTGCGGGCGCGCGGCGGCAATCTTGCCGAGCATTCCTTTTTCGGACCCGTAATCTGCGTTGCGTTCTATTGTCAGAAAACAAAACATCCCAGCCACGCCCACGAAAACGCCGATATCCAATGCCCGTCTCAGCTGCAACCGGCCAAAAATGGCGCATCGGAAACGACAATACGCCAGCACTGCAAAACAGACTACCGCCGCAAGCGGGAGATACATACGGCGTTCGGCGGCCATGTCCGCTATTGGCACAAGGCCGGATGCTGGCAGCAACGTTATAAAGAACCAGGCTCCTATGAATCCGGCTGGCTGGCGACGGCGCAGCGTACAATACGTTGCAGCAAGCAACACAGCGACGAGCACACCTGGAATCGTAATCTCACGCCAACCGATCGCCACTGGCCACGCATAATCCAGACACAGGGGATATGGAACAACGGACAGCTTTAGATAGTGCAATATCACGCCGAACTGCGTGAAAAGATACGTGAGCGGTGAAACAGGCTGCGCCTTCAGCCCGATCTCACCAGCCTGGATTACTGCGCGCACGCTGTTTAAATGCAGCATGGGAAGGATGCCCAGCGTTAAGAAAAGCGCCGCATGTAATTTCCATCTTTCGCGAAGTAAGTCGCGGAACGACCGCGAAAGGAAAATATGATCGTAGAGTATGACAATGAATGGAGCGATAACCATACTCTGTTTGCTACCCATGCCAAGTACGCAGGCGGCCAGCGCGATGTCGCACCATAAGCGCTTGAGCGCGGAAGACTGAGCCCGCACAAAGGAATAGAGGCACAGAAAAAGGAACATCCCCGTCAACGATTCGTACCGTTGACAAATATATGTGACGCTCTCCGTCTGAAGAGGATGCACGGACCAGAGGCTCGCGCAGGCGGCGGCGAGCCAAGGAGCTGATGACTGGAATTTCGACGCAAATACAGGCAGAAGAAGAGTTCGTCTGATTATACCGTACAGCAACAATCCTGCGATAAGGTGGATAATCATATTCGTCGCGTGGTAATCAGCCACGTTGAATCCACCGAGGGCATAGTTTAGTTTGAAAGTTATATCCGCAATGAACCGGGAGCTGAACGAAAAACTCCATAACATTGAGATACCAGGATCGTACCGAATGATGTTCCAATCGTCGAAGATGAACGGATTTGAAAAACTGTTGAGATAAGAGACAACGACCGCTACAACGATGAACCATGGCAGAAGGCGTATTGCGCCCGGACGACCATTTTCTAACAGGTCTCTGCTCGAAGAATTCGTACAACTCACGGTTTCACCGCTCCGATATTTTGAAAAGAATCCCGGTATGGCATGCCTTTGACATATAGGGCAAGCCTTTCTTCGACTCCATTTTTTTCTTTCGCGCCGGCAAGTTCAAGCGCCTTCCGCGCTGTTTTGACAGCCTTTTCGAATTCTCCCGTCTCCGCATACGCGGCGGCAAGAATATCCAGCAGTTCTGCGCTATTGCCCTTGACGGATTCCAGCGCCCTGAAGGCAAGTTCCGCGGCTCTCTTCCCATCGCGCAGCGAATCGTCACTGCAAATCGCCAGTATGCGGGCCAACCGTATCAATGCTAACATGTTATCAGGATCAAGCTTCAAGACCGAATTGTACGATTTAATCGCGCCGCTAATGTCGCCCGTCCAGAATAGAGCTTCCCCGAGAGATTGCTGCGCCCCCACATCGTCAGGAGCGATTGAAAGAGCTTGTCTGAAGCCATTTATAGCCTCTTGTTTACGACCTGCGCAGAACAACGCTGACGCAAGGTTGACTTGAGCGCTGAGATTACCCGGCGCAAGTCTGAGGGCTTCCTGAAAATGCCGGATAGCCTCGTCAAGCATGTCACGCTTCTGAAGAGAAAGGGCAAGATTGTTCTGAATCTTCGAATAATACAGAACCTTCAAGAATGTCTCATCTTCGCCAGAACGGCCTTCCATGGAGAGAAGCGCGGCGCGATCCATCTTTGTAAGGTCCGGCAGATGGCTTAAAGCTTTTTCGCAACACGAGATTGCCTCATCGTATCTTCCCATTGAATAGAGCGCGCGGCTCAGACCGACATATGGCCTGATGTTGTCCGGATATTTCTCGATTGCGGCACCAAGAATTCTCTGCGGCGAACAATAATCCTTATTCCTCAAATACGTCGTTGCAGTGAGGCTCACAATGACTGCCGCACAGAGCATGACCGTCAGGCGTTCCGCAAGTCTATGATGACCGGGATAATTGTCCTGTAACTTGCGAAACGCTGCAAATCCGGCAATCGCAATACCTGCCGCGATTGCCGCCAAAGGAAGATACATGCGATGCTCGAATATGGCGTCCGGTCTCGCAATAATGCTTGAACTTGGGGCAAGTACTGCAAAGAACCAGAATCCAAGAAAGCCGATTGGCGGAACAAAACGAAGTGCGATTAGAGTTGCACAGCCAAGTCCGCATATGAATAGGATCGATGGAATCGCCGCGCCCAAAGCAGGCGCATGCCAGCCATAGTCAACGCACAAAGATGACGGCCAGACAGAAAGCCGCAGGTAACGCACAATGACGCCACATTGCGTCGCAAGATATGACAGCGAAAGTCGTCCAACGGAGTGGTCGCCCGGCGCATTGACAATAAATAGGGCTTCGATTGCGAGCAACACGTAGATGAAACACAAGCCGGCATAAAGGCCCCATCTTCGAGCAATCGTCTCCTTCAGGCTTCCGGAAAGAAATATGATATCATAGACCAGCACCACAAACGGCGCAGTTACCATGACTTCCTTGCAGCCGGCTCCGAGAATGCCAGCCGTTACCGCGAGAAGATACCAACCGCTTTTTCCATGACCATTCTGCGCTCCGCGAATCACACAATACAGCGTCATGAGATAGAACATCGCCATCATGGATTCGTAGCGTTGTGAGATATATGTGACCGCAGAAGTTGCCAGTGGATGCACCGTCCATATCGCAGCGGCCACAAATGCGATACCCGACGCCTCACCCCTGAACCACTGCGGCATGCGATATGAGCACAGTGTCCTTCTGACAATGCCAAAGAGCAGCAAACCGGCAATCAAATGGATAAGCAGATTCGTGGCATGATAGTCTGCCGGATTGAGCCGTCCTTCGGCGTAGTTAACCGCGAAGGTCGTTGCAACAAGAGAGCGCTCGCACCATTCCGCTTTCCCGACCGGCAATATATGTCTTATCCGAGGATTTTCCTCTATTGATTTACCATCATCAATTATAAACACACCGTTGAAACTGCTGGCGTAGGCCAGTCCGCCTGCAAGCAGGATGAGAAATGGATATACTTTCGATGATATCTTCACTTTTGGTCTTGAAGTTTCTTCGGGTTTTCATCCGGAGCTGGCGCCGGAGCATTCCCGGCCCTGTGATATGCCTTGTGCTGCAAATACAGGGCAACTCGCAAATCAATGTCGCGTTTCTCCGTCGGGTCTGCCAGCACACTCGCTTTGCTCGCTGTTTTCACCGCTTCATCGAATCGCCCGGCTTCAGCGTATGCCGCCGCGAGCGTGTCCAATGCGCCCCAACTTTTATAGTCAACAGCCCTGGCTGCCTTTTCAGCCAGCGCGATGGCCCGTGAGCCATCGCGCACAGCGTCATTAGCATCCGTAGCCAGTATCCACGCCACTTTGGACAGCATCCTGATATTGTCGGGCTCGATCTCCAGTATCGCTTCGTAGGATTTGACAGCGCTGCCTGTATCGCCCATGAACATCAGGGCGTTGCCAAGACACTCGCGAGCCGATGGGTTTCCAGGCTCAAGCTCAATTGCGTGTCGCAACATTGCCACAGCCTCGATTCTCTGCCCGCGGCCAAACGATATGCACGCAAGATTTACCTGCGGCGCCACGTTGTTTGGAACAAGTCGGATGCCCTCCTTAAAATGGGCAATGGCTTCGTCCAGTCTGCCCTGTTGCTGCAACGCGAGACCGTAATTATTCTGAATTCTCGAGTAGAATGAAACCTCTCGATAGCGTCTTTCCACATCCGGACCATGTATCATGGGGTTCAACGCATCGCCGCTGATCTTGCTGAAATCAGGAAGATGTTTCAAGGCCTGATTGCAGTACTCAATCGCCTTCCCGCTTTCGCCGGTCAAAAGATAATGACCCGACAGATTCACGTACGCCCTGATGTTTCCCGGCCGTTTGGCAGCCGTATCGAGCCAGATCGTTTCGTCCGAAGCGTAGTCAAGATTACGGCGGAAGGTGGTAACAGCCAAAGCCACGACAACCAGGGACATGAGCATGGTATAAATGATGCGTTCCACGCAATCCGGATGCGCCTGCCTGTCCCGGAAACGATACACCAACTCGGCGACAATGAGTGCGAATCCCGCTGCAACGGCAATCAAAGGGAGATACATCCTATGTTCAAATGCGCAGTCCGGACGAAACACAATGCTTGAAGTCGGAGCGAGAATGGCAAAGAACCACACTCCGAGGAAGCCGAGACCAGGCCGATACCTTAGAAGCAATATTGTTATCAATATCAGAGAACAGATAAATGCCACATCAGGCAAAGCATCCATTGGATGCTCCACCAGAAGCCAGAAATAGTCCAGACAAAGCGGGTGCGGCCAGAGCGCGAGCCTGATGTAATGCCGTATTACCGAGCACTGCGTCAGCCCATAGTAAAACCATGTGAAGCGACCCGCAAATGTTCCGTTTACAGCGCTGCTGCTTACGCCAACAGTCAAAGGGGGCAGGAACACAATCAGGCAGACGACAAACATGGCTACATACAACCATAATCGCTTCGCGACAAGATCGCGAAGACTTGGCGATAGAAATATCCGGTCGTAGATCAACAGCACGAATGGCGCTGTGAGCATGACTTCTTTGCTGGCCATGCCAAGAGCGCACGCCGCGAGTGATGCGACAGGCCATAGCGCACGCGATGAAGATGCACCACGAATCAAAGCATATAGCGCCAGGAGATAAAACATGCCCATCACGGATTCATATCTCTGGCACACATAAGTCACCGCCGAGGTTGTCAATGGATGCGCAATCCATACAGCGCTTGCCCAAAGAGCAATCATGTCGGCCCTGTTCCTGAATCGCTCGGCCACGCAGGGCATAGACAACGTCCGTCGCACGATGCCATAGAGCAACAACCCTGCCAGAAGATGGACTACGACATTTGTTGCGTGATAGTCCGATGGAATCAGCCTCCCCAAAGTGTAATTCAGCGCAAAGGTCAGGTCCACAAAAGGCCGGTCTCTAAACCACTCCAGCGATCCAACGGGAAGAATGTGCCTGATTCTTGGGTCATTCTGAACGATTGAATCGTCGAACACAAAGCCGGCATTGAAGCTGCTGACGTACGCCAAGCCTCCGGCAAGCAGCACGAGAAGAGGATATATTTTCGGCGATATTCTCATTGCGCGTTCTTTCCTTCGTGCCTAACCCGCAGCAGTTCTTTAGCCATTTCCGCGTCAATCGAATTGCCGGCAACACCGCGTTTCCTGATCGCCCGCCTCATGTTCGACTCGAGATTATCGAGATAAGGGATGACCCGCATCGCCGCCGCATATTGCGCGATCGCCTCATCGTTTTTGCCCAACGTGTACAGCAACAACCCCATGTTGGCGTGCGCCAATGAGTAGTTGTACTCCCACGAATCGGGGAATACGGTGCCGTTCATCCTGATCTCGCCCGAATCCAGCCGATGAAGCAACTCGGCGGGTATTAGCGAAAGGACTCTGCGGTATTCGGCCAGGGCTTCATCCACCTTCCCGCCTTCCGAAAGCGCTACAGCGTATTCGTTTCCGGCGCGAAGATTCATGGGCCGTGTCTCCACCACGCTTCGCCACATAGCCTCCTCGCTGTAGTAATCCTTGTTACGATAGAATGTCATCGTCACTAGAAGCGCAACCGTCATGAATGACATCCCCAGCAAAATACAGGGAACGACACGATTTCTAAGCACCGCATATAGGCCTATCACACCCGCTGCAACGATACCGGCGAGAGGAAGATACATTCTGTGCTCATTAGCGCAATCGCCCAGCGGCAGAATGCTGGATGTAGGCAACAAAAGCACAATGAACCATAAACCGCAAAAGCCGACGAAATTCCGGCGCAGGCTGGCCCAAAGAGTCATAACCAGCAGAGCCATGTTGATCAGACCGGGCACAAGCATGTCTTTAAACGACGCGGCTTTGGTCCACGCGTAATCCAGGCATAGCGGGTGCGGCCACAATACCAGTTTCAAGTAATGAAGAATCACACCCTGCTCCGTCAGGAAATAGTCCAATCGTGAAATAGAAATGCCAGACGAAGCATATCCAATGACTTTCAAGGCGTAAATGTGTTCAGACAACAATATAAGGAGCACAAACCATGTCGCCGCCAAACCGAGATATACCGACCGGCGCGACCTCAACGCATTTCCGAATGTGCCCGCCAAAAAAAACCTGTCATAAAGCAGGATCAATATCGGCGTCATCACCATTATCGGCTTTGTCGCCATGCCCAGCGCGCAAGCCGCAATCGAAGCGGTGTACCATCTACCGCCATTCCGCGACTGAGAGCCGATAACAAAGCAGTACATCGTCATAAAGCAGAACAAGCCCATCAGCGATTCCGCGCGCTGGCTTATGTAGGTCACGCTTTCTGTCTGTAACGGATGCACTGCCCACACGGTCGCAACAACGCACGCCAATGCCGTCTCGCAACCGCGATACCGGTCTGCCAGCTTCGGAAGCTTTAATGTGCAGCGCACGACCCCAAAAAGGCACAATGCAGCCGCAATGTGGATCGCGAGATTTACGGCATGGTAGTCGGCCGCCCTTAATCCACCCAACTTGTAGTTCAGGTAAAAGGATATGCCAATCAGAACGCGGCTGGTGTTGGCTATCGAAGCCATGAAATTGCCGATTCCAGGATTTCGAACGATACCGCCAAAATCGTCGAGAATGAAGACGCCGCGGAAAGCATTTACGTAAGCCAACACACATGCGGTCACAACAACAAGCGGCGCCAGTCTGAACCTCTTGTTTGTATCCGATGAAATTTGCAAGTCCATTGCTTAAAATGTATCCTTCATCAATGATTGCCTGAGCGAGCTTGCCTTCAGCGCCGCGGCGAGTCGCATATATCTCTCGGGATTGGAACTTATTATTATGGGATGGCAATTAACTACAAGAGTTGCCGAGCTGTGTAATGTGATGCCGATAAGGTGTTTAAACAACTGATCGATTTCAACCTGCGAAGCCGGTATGTCATTGACGAACATGCTATCCTGTATGCTCAGGGGAATCTCCACGAGCCCGGAACCGCCAATTTTGAAGGGCCTGCAGCGCGGGGTGAAACTTGTGTAGAGGTCGGAGTTAGTCAGCGAAGAATCATACTTGAAGCCAAGTTCTTCAAGCGCCGAAAGGACGTTCCTGGAAATAGCAAGAGCCGGCGCACGAAAGCCATGTATCCGTCCGATCCGTTTCTCGAGTTCCCGTTTCGAGGAAGCTATGAATTCCTTGATGTATCCGGGCGATCTGAATCCCAATGCTCTATCATGTTGCTTCCCGTGAAGCCCGATCTCATTGCCGCCGTCCTTGATCAGAAACAGCACGTTGTCGGCAAGCTTGTATCGTCCGTGGGTCAGGAAGTTGTAGGTTGCCTTGATACCGAGTTCGGCATTGATTTCGATCAAGCGGGGCAGATACCTGTGACATCCAACATAGTCAACGTCATGTGTAATTGCGAAAGTGGCCGTGACAGTTCGATCCTCCGCGTTGCACTGCTCATTCGAGAGATGATCCCAAGAATGATACAAACTCTCGAACCGTTTGCGGACCACAATATTCCTGATCTGTTTGAGCTTCACAAAGAAGTGATATTGCATTCTGTCTGGCAGCATTTTGCAGAGCCCGTTCATCAGAAAACGCAGGGACTTCTCACAGCCTCCGCGCTCAGGCATGTCGCTTGAATTGTCCATCAAATTGTCGCCCCTTTGGTATTGCGCATCAACATCCATTGAAGTATACAGATAATAAGGTAAAACGGTCGCCCAAGAAACAGAAAAAAATCGTCCATGCTCAAAGATAAGACAATAGGCGTAGTTGTCCCTGCCTACAACGAGGAATCCCAGATTTCCGGTGTCATATCGACGATGCGCGATTTCGTTGACAAGATCATTGTTGTGGACGACAAGAGCCCCGATCATACTGTCGAAAGAACTCTGCAACTCAGAGACGATCCAAAATTCGCGAAGCGACTCGTGCTCGTGCAGCTCCCTGCGAACGAAGGCGTGGGTGGAGCCATAGCGGCCGGCTATCGATGGGCCCGCGACAACAAGATTGACGTGACTGCCGTAATGGCCGGCGATGGCCAGATGGAACCTGGGGAACTCGCTAATATCGTGATGCCGGTTGTTGACGGTAAGGCCGATTACGCAAAAGGCAACAGGCTACTCACGGAAAACTCATGGAAAACCATTCCCAAATCCAGATTCATTGGCAATGCAGCGCTATCGCTTCTCACCAAGATCGTGTCCGGCTATTGGAGCGTGGTGGATTCGCAGACCGGTTACACTGCAATCTCACTCCTGGCGCTTCAGACTCTCAACCTTGACAACATCTACAAGCGGTACGGAGTGCCAAACGACATTCTTACGAAGCTCAACATCTACAACTTCCGCCTCGCACAGATTCCGATCGAACCGATTTATCATGTCGGTGAGCAATCGAAGATGAAGAAACGCGTAGTGCTTTTCACCATTCCATACCTCCTGTTCCGGCTTTTCTTCTACCGGCTTTTCTTCAAGTACGTGGTCCGCGATTTCCATCCGATATTTTTCTATTATATGGTCGGGCTTCTTCTGACCATCATCGGTCTCGCCGGCGGGCTGACCAATCTCGCGCTCATGATTCTCTCCTCTCACGCGCTGACTACAATCACCGTATCGATCGGCTGGAAGCTTTTCTTCACAACCTTCTTCCTGTCGGGAGTGAACCTGCTTTTCTTCGGAATGTGGATGGACCGCGACGAGAACAAACACCTCCAGACCAACACCCTGCCCGGCAGCCAGCATTTGTAGTCCTAACAACAGGAGGGACATATGGACATCATAGACCCGAAGTTGATAACGACAGCATTCACAATTCAGGGTTACCGAATTATCGAGAACCGTGGTGTCGTGCGAGGCATAACTGTTCGCTCACGTTCAATCATTGGAAGCTTCTTCGCCAATGTCCAAACTGTCTTCGGCGGAAACATCTCGATTCTGACCGAATTGTGCGAGCAATCGCGCATGCAAGCTTATGTCAGCATGACACAAAACGCAATTCTGTTTGGAGGCAATGCCATCATCGGTGTTCGATACGACGCGAACGATGTCATGCCGGGAGTCGCCGAAGTAATCTGTTACGGAACCGCAGTCGTTGTTGAATCGGAACAATGAGACCGCGTGGACCGAATCTGCCTGCGACAAGTGACGGACAGGAGAATGATAGAATTGATACCGATCAATTGACTTCATACTATTTGACACTAACGCACCAAAACCTTTGGATTGGGCACTGGCAGAAAGGAAATGACGATGAGAAAGTCTCTTATCATTGTTGCGCTCATTTCAATGGCACTCCTTTTCACGCCGGCTCACGCAGCGGAATCCGTGAAGCCATCGGATGGATTTATCTCGATAACGCTTGAGGGCGTGGAGCTTGTTGACGTCTTGACATTGATTTCAAGGATAACGGGCACGAACATTCAGTACAATCCGCGCGACATCAGTGAAATCAAAGGGGTGTACGTGAATCTGGTGGACGAGCCATGGCGACCTGCATTGCAGTCGCTTCTTGCGAAATACAGCTTGGTCCTTCTCGCGGAACCAGAAAGACGCAACAGCTACTCCATAGTCAAGGCGGATAAACCTGAGACAGCAGTACGAATTCAATACGCAGCGGCGGTGGGCACTGTTGTGGACGCCGTTCTTGCGGATATCAAGAGCAATAATGTGTCCGCAGCAATAGCCCGTCTTCAGGATTTCGCGGACAATAATCGTCAGACAATCAAGGCATTCGGGACCTCTCAGAAAACATCACAGAATACATCCGATAGACGAATGGCTGCCGACGTCCCGCCATTGCCTGGAATGGCCCAGTGACAGGCCACATGGTCCGACTTCTAACGGCATCACATTAGCGGTCTGGTCCGAGAAGCCGACATACGAAATCAACTCCGAAATGAACGCTTGGATTGTCCTGTCCAATATCAACAAGGACACATCAGGCCGGGCGATCCCCTATGACCCGGCCATGCACAAGGATGACTACCTGATTATAACGGATGAAGACGGCAAGGAAACAAAGGTAGTGTTCACGTACATTCCAGGAGAATTTGTTGGATTTGATTTCAGGCGTAACATCAGCGCACAACTTCACAATAGCATACGGCACCTTGGGACATACAAACTCCAGTCGAAAATTGGCACCATGGAATCTAACGTGATCGAAATCAAAGTCCTGTTGCCCAAATCAGAAACTCAAGTGAAGACATCTCCAGATTCTGGCGACAAAGATCAGAAAGCCGAATTGCAGCACGAAAGTGGCTCTGCGACGAATTTATTCGCGACGTACAAAGATTGTTTTCGTTTCATGGCCGATGCCCAAGAAACCTCACAAGTTGATGAAACGAATCTTTTCAAACTGGCCGCAGACAGTTCGATCGTGAGGTTCCGGCTGGAAGATAAAACGAATGATGTCGTCCTCGTGATTAAACTCGACTACCTCGATGGCCTGTACAGCACAATGCGTGGCGTTCAAGACAACGGCCTCTACTTTCTGTTCGTGCAGAGAACCAACGGGTTCGAACATGTCGGAACGATGGAAGGAAATAGATATCAATGGGGCACGATTAACGGAAGAAGCCGATTTATCGTGTTCGCCCATATGGGTTGCGCTGAAGCCATGGAGACTGAGTACGTTTGGAACGGCAAGACGTTTCAGGTCACGAGAAAAGGGCTCTACAGATATGGCCAGACTGAAGGAGAAAAGGAGCTGCTGAAGGACTATCTGGAAAAGAAAACCGGAACTGAATCGAATGTCGCTCCGCAACTTCGCGTTTCGCCGACGAAGGAATCGGAGAAGATACGCTGAGGTTAAACACTCATGAAACTCTGCGCTTGTTGCCGCTAACGCGGAGTAAGATACCGATTCCAGAAAGAATATTCCTGACATCACTGATGGTCTTGATCTTGGCCAACTGGCTGAATGCGTATGCTGGTCTTAAATAGAATTCGCGGTATGCGCGTTTGACCCAATAGCGTATTTGTTCGGAAGATAGATTCGGCAGATTCAAGACCGACCTGGAATTCGTCACGAGCGCGTAATCCTCCCACTTAAAATCCTTTCTCAGCAATCCTCTTCGCTGTGCCTCGATGTAAAATTCCGTGCCGGGATATGGGCTGGCCTGAAAAATGGCAACCGTGTCAGGATTGAGCTGCTTCATCAGCGCGATAGTTTCTTTGATCGTCTCTTCAGTTTCGTCCAGGTAGCCGATCATGAACGAAGCGCCATTCTTGATCCCGTGCTTCCTGCATAATTCGAACGCGATTTTCACTTTAGAAGGATCAAGCCGCTTGTTCATTCGTTTCAGCATCGTTTCCGAACCGGACTCGATGCCGAACGCGATCTTCTGACAGCCCGCCCTTTTCATCCATACAAGCCTGTCCTCGTCGATGAAGTCCACCCGCGCCATGCACACCCACCCGATCTTCCAGCCTTTCGCCACAATCCCGTCACATATGTCTTTCAGCCGGTCTTTCTTGGCCACAAAGAGGTCATCGTGAAAATTGAATTCTTTCGCCCCATACTTTTCGATGCAGTATTCCATTTCATCTAGGACCGACCGGGCAGATCTATATCTGACCTTGCCTTTGCCCCACATGACACACGATATGCAATAGTTGCAGCTGTAGGGACATCCCCTGGAAGTAAGCATGGTGACAACTTTCCCGAGACCAAGCGATTTTGTCGGCGGCGAGTAATAGAGATGAAACGGCATCTTATCTCTTGCGGGCATCGGCAATAAATCAAGATCCTCGATTGCCTCCCTTCGTTCATTGATTCTGATTTTGCCGTCATCAGCTTTGAACGCAAGCCCCTTGATTGCCGCCATGTCCGTCTTGTCCGCAATCGCGTTGAGCAGCTCCAAAAACGTCAGTTCACCCTCGCCCATCACCGAGAAATTAGCTGTACCGTCTTGCAGGAGATCGCCGGGCAATGCAGTGACATGCGGCCCGCCAAGAACGATTAGAACGCCGGGACATCCGCTCCTTATTTCCCGGCAAAGATCAGTAACGACCCCAAAGGAAGGTGTCGTCGTCGTTATCCCAACGACAGCCGCATTCTCCTTTTTGAGGTGATCGATCACTTGCCGATACGTCATCTCCTGCGCTTCGGCATCGAGAATGCTTATGTCAAAACGCTGCGATTTTGAATGCGCATAGGATGTGAGATAGCCGAGATTGAGCGGTGCCGAGAGCCCGCCATGGCCCTTTATACCGGCGTACATCGTGAATGGTGGACTTATCAATACTACTTTGATGGGCGTTGTCATGCCTTCACTCCGACTGCTGCTTAAAGTTGGCCGTCAACTTGCGTTTGGATTGAAAACTAAGCCTCAGCAGGGACAGAAATGCTCCCAGCTTGCGCATCAGCTCGGAACAAGACTGAATTTTCGTCGCCCTCCTGATCATGTATCCCGGCCTGAAGTAGAAAGATCTGTATGCTTTCCTGAGAAAGCCAACGAGTTCTTTCTTCGAGTAGAACTCCTCCCAGACAGGCGTCACGAACTCCTTCGAAGGCTGTGCGGCGTATTCCTTCCAGTAGTCTCTCTTCAAAATCCCCTTTGCCAGCCCCATACTGTAAAGCTGCGTTGACGGATATGGCGTCATGATCGTAAATTGGGCGTAATCGAGGTTCAACTGCTTCGCAAAGCGGATCGTCTCCTTGATCTCCTCTATTTTTTCGCCCGGATTTCCAATTATGAAATCGCCCAGGACCTCGATGCCCAAATTCTTGCAGTTCGACACTGCTGCCTCAACCTGTTCAATGGTAATCCCCTTCTGCAGATTGCCAAGTATTCTCTGGTTGCCAGATTCGATCCCGAAAGAAAGCGATGTCAACCCGCTGTCCTTCATCGTTTCGAGCAACTCATGATCAACAGTGTTCACGCGCGCCCTTGCGCTCCATGTCAAATTGAGGTTCCGCCTCTTTATCTCGGCGCAAATATCAACCACCCTCTTCCTGTCCACACTGAAAGTGTCGTCAAAGAACTTGATATCGTTGATGCTGTGCCTTCTCAAGTACAGTTCCATTTCATCAACAACATTGGAAGCGGAGCGCGCCCTGAACTTCCTGCCCAGATGAGGCCTGTCGCAATAGATGCATTTGAAAGGACAGCCGCGGCTCGACATCATCACCATCGTCTGTTTTCCAGATGATAATACGGAAAAATATTTTGCTGGCTCAATCAGATCGATGGCAGGAAAAGGCAGTGAATCAAGGTCTTCGATGAAGTCGAAGAGCCGATCGATGACCGCCTCGCCGTCCCTCTTGAACCCTGTCGAGCGCAGATCGGGATATGGCTCGCCTTTCTGGATAGCATTGAGCAGTTCGACGAAAACTATTTCGCCTTCGCCGAGCACCACAAAGTCAACCTGTGGAAATGCCAGCGTCTCGTCGGGATAGATTGTTGAGTGTGGCCCACCGAGCACAGTGATTATGCGCTTGTCCACCTGCTTCACGTCGGCGGCGATCTGGAGGACAGCCGGCGCATTGAAAGTCAAAGTGGTTATGCCAACAAGGTCGGGTTTCGCGGCGGCGACAGCATCTTTGACGCCCTTGTAGTCAAGCTTGAGCAGATTGGCGTCCAATATCCGAACACTGTGCTTTCCCGCCTTATTGATGGATGCAGCCAGATACATCAAACCAACAGGTGGATACGCGCCACTCGACTCGTCGAAAAAGTCCGACATGTCTGCGACTATCGTATCTATCGAAGGCGGATTGATCAAAAGTATGTTCATAATCTATCTTTTCCACACCCGACAGCCTTTACCACCTGAGCGATAGCCCTGCCTGTGGCCCATTAAGAGAAACCGTATCGCTGGTCACCCATCTGTAACCGATCCGGAAACTGACATAGCGCCAGCCCGTTGTAACCGACAGATCATTGTCGGTGATCCTGTTTTCCTTGATCGTTGACCATACGGGGCGCCATTCGATTCCCAGGTGATCGTTTGGATGGATCAAGACTGGCGTTGTCATCGAAAATCCAGTTTCTTTTTGTTCTCCTCTTATTGTCAACGACCCGAATCCAAGATCAACTTCGACTTGCTTCCCAAACGACATCCTGTACAAACCATGCAACTGCGTGATTTTCAGGTCATCCCCAGACGAGTTTTCATCGTACAGCGTGGTGCGAGCCTGGAATCCAATGAATGCCGCCCCCAATTCGCCACGGTAATCCATCGCAGAAACATCTCCCGCGACCCTCTGATAAGATGTATCGAACGCCATGAATGGAATGACCGCATCGCCATTCTCGCGCCGCTGAAAATCGGAATCTTGAGGTGGATATACGAGCGCCAGACTGTTTACTCCGCCATAAGCAAGAGCCATTACAGCGCCTTCTGCGAGACATGCACCAAACCCGTCGTCCTCGCCATGTTCATCGTTGCGGCAAGCGCCAAATGAGGTTCCATCGTTCGCATCGCCATGCCGCGTTGGGGTTCCAGCCGCAGGATGTGTGTTGTCGGCATCCGCGCTACGTTCAAACGCATCAAGCGTTCCAGCGCGCGCCAGCAAAGATATGGATAAGCTAAACAGGCCACACATGAGCAATTTCAAGAGTGTCTTCATCTGTTTCACCTCTGCTTTCCCGTGATTCACCAACACTGTTTCTCGCGCAAGCTCGGCGTACTTGGCGCTGCATTCACAAGTTGTAGGATCGCTTACCCTGAGCGCAGCGAAGGAAAGCGATGCGAAGTCCCCGTCAACTCGCTCCAATAGAAATCAATACTTTATTCCCAAATCCACAAATTCCGCAGCAACATTGAACCGCCGCCCCAGCAATTCTGCCAGCGCGCGAACTCCAAAAACCTCCGTGGCGTAGTGCCCTGCGAAAATGGCGTTGATTCCATATTCCTGCGCGCAACTGTAAACATGCAACGCCGTCTCACCCGACAGATACATATCAACGCCCTTTTGGCCTGCTTCCATCAACTGATCCGCCGCACCGCCCGACACCACGGCAACGGACTTGACCGTCGTCTTCCCAAAATCCATCGTCTGCAACTCGCGGCCCATGGCTTTACTGACCAGCTTTTTGAAGTCTTCTCTCTTCATCGGTCGGGGCAATTCCCCTTGATATCCAATCTCCACACCGTGATATTTCCCGAATTTCCGCAGATGACGCAGTCCCAGCGCTTTGCAAATGAGCGCGTTGTTTCCATACTGCGGATGCGCGTCGAGAGGAAGATGGCTGGCGTAGAGCGCCATATCGTGTTTGATCAGGAATGAAAGCCGCTTGTAATTGAGATCTGTGATCCGCTTGAGCGAATCGCCCCAGCTCAACCCGTGATGGCACACGACAAAATCGGCATTGCGTCGATTTGCCTCCACGAAAAACTCCATGGATGCGTCCACACCGCAGCAAATCTTCGTGACGCATCCGGAATTCTCAACTTGAAGGCCGTTGTTTGACGAATCGGAAAACTCGGAAACCCTTAGTTCCTTGTCCAGAAATGCCGCAATCTTGTGCGTATCAACCATGCTGTAATCTTACGTGCTTACCGCACTCCCCCGCAATCCCAAAAAACGTTCGTTTCAATAGTGAGCGGCGTCCAGCTCGAGAATCGCAGGTCAGTTATTGAGGCGCTCGTCTTCAATTTCCACGCCAACATCCGGAATCACAATCACGGAGTTGAACCCAAGCCGGAATAAATGATTCTGCTGGAGGAACGAGCAGAGATTGCTGTCGCTTTAGTCGCGAATATGAAAAATGGAACCGGGCTTTGCTTGTTTGATCGCATCTCGAATTTGAGGCAAGAGTGGCTGCAATGTCTCGTACCGACTGTTTGGGCCGTGCAGAACGATCACACAAATCTCAAGACCTACCAAGTTCTGCTGGTGAACAATGTTGGAATCCATTGTAATGAAGACATCAAATTCAGGTTGGACGAGTTTGAGCAAAGCTCCATTGGTGATGCTGGCCCACCCTTGTCTGGGAACAGTCGTCACCACGTGATCTGGAATATCTCTCAGGAGTCGCATGGGAAGACACTCGTCCAGAATGATCCTCATGCGGGAACTGCCTCCAACACTTCCTGTTTGGCGGCCTCCAGCACGGCAACCACCTGCTCCCGTTTCACGGTAGGAAAGTCGTACAGGAAGAGATCAATCGAGTCTCCCGCTTCAAGGCAATCCAGCAAGTTCTGCACTGGCACACGAGTACCAGCAAAAACAGGCGTCCCCCCGAGGATATCGGGCGACGATGTGATAATGTTTGTTAAACCTTTCATGTCCCAACGATCTCATAATCAGAAATAAATATCAATAACGACCAATAGCAATTTGGCGGATAGCCTCTGTTCGCCTCGCATCCATCTCAGTTGCCGCCAAATCCGTGTTGAGCCGAATGCCTTCGGCAAGGATTTTGCCGTCCCGTATTACCTTGAATTCACCCCCGTAATTCCGCACTATCCAAAGCGTTGCAAAGTTTCACTTCTGATAAGTTGCGTGAGAAAAAGTGATGCGGTTCAACCGGAGTGGCGCGTGGAATATTCCCTTCTGCAAAAAACCTGAAAGATTTTCGCGTTCATACGTCACGAAGATCGTGAATCAAGTTCATGACGTTGCCTGTCTTATTCAGCCGGAATGGAACTTTGCAGTTGAAGACTTTGAAAAGACCATCCGCCAGGCGACAAAGGATGACATCATCTACTGCGACCCGCCGTACATAGGTCGCTATGTGGACTACTACAGCGGATGGACTGAAGATGATGAAATGAGGTTGTTCAGCCTTCTATCCTCAACACCGGCGCGCTTCATTCTCTCGACTTGGCACCACAATGATTACCGCGCAAATCCATTTATTGACTCTCTGTGGAGCAAATTCAACATGGTGACTCGCGATCATTTTTATCACTCCGGCGGCAAAATCGAGAATCGCAGGTCTGTTGTTGAGGCGCTCGTCTTCAATTTCCACGCCAACATCCGGAATCACAATCACGGAGTTGAACCCAAGCCGGAGCAAATGATTCTCTTGGAAGAACGAGCAGAATACATCACCAAACAAGTGAGTCGAACATACGACTGACCGGCGTGTAATTTGCCCGCCACAGAAGTCTATTCCCAGTTTTTACCGTCCCTTATTCCCTTGAATTAACCACTGTAATGTCGCACTATCGAGTCATTGTTAGGATTGAAAGATTGATTACCCTCCACGTCCCGTTTCTACTTGTAAGCGCTTATGGGCTTTGATTACAGTTCCGGACTCGATGTTAGGAAGGAACCAATGAAAGAAATAGGCATAGGATTACTTGGATTTGGCACGGTCGGCGCGGGCGTCGTGGAAGGATTGCAGAAGAACGGCGCGCTCATCGCCAGGCGGCTCGGTGTGAAACCGGTGCTGCGGCAGATTGCGGATGTGGATCTAAAGACTTACCGCGGCGTA
This sequence comes from uncultured Victivallales bacterium, assembly GCA_964487695.1. Classification (GTDB taxonomy): domain Bacteria; phylum Verrucomicrobiota; class Kiritimatiellia; order UBA8416; family CAZASC01; genus CAZASC01. The sequence continues at coordinate 49,957 of CAZASC010000004.1, read as the reverse complement.
AAGGTCAGCCGCTCCATTTTGACCAATGACGCGATGTCGGTGATAAACAATCCGGATATTGATATAATCATCGAGCTTATCGGCGGGACTGGAGTTGCGAGGAAGTTCATCCTCGAAGCGCTGAAACTCGGCAAGCCTGTTGTCACTGCCAACAAGGCGCTGCTGGCGGAACATGGCGCTGAAATCTTCAAGGTCGCTGCTGAACACGGCACGGACGTTTGGTTTGAAGCCAGCGTGGCTGGTGGCATCCCGATAATCAGGGCGTTGCGGGAAGGCTTGATCGCCAACCGGATTGACCAGATGTATGGAATTCTCAATGGCACCTGCAACTACATCCTGACCCGCATGGAAAACGAAAACGCGAGTTTCGATGACGCTTTAAAAGGCGCGCAGGCTGGCGGTTATGCGGAGGCCAATCCCGGCCTGGACATTGACGGTTTTGACACCGCACACAAGGCGGTCGTTCTGGCGTCGCTCGCCCATGGTTTCCCGGTCTCTATGAAATCTATTCACGTCGAGGGCATTCGCGGTATAGCGAAAGTGGACATCGAGAACGCCCGTGGGCTTGGTTACAGGATCAAACTCTTGGCAGTAATCAAGACTTACAATGGTGGAATTGAAGTGCGAATTCATCCCACGCTCATCCCGGTAGAACACATGCTCGCGTCGGTAAGCGGTGTGTTCAACGCTGTCTTTGTCGAGGGCGATACTGTCGGGCAAACCATGTTCTATGGGCGCGGCGCCGGCCGAAAGCCCACGGCCAGTGCAGTATTGAGCGACGTCGCTGACGTGTGCCGTGCACTCGCCGTTGCACCAGCGGAAGAGGCCCGTCCGCATCCGTTCAATTGGGAAGAGAAAGCTGGAAAGATCAGGAAGATAGGCGATATCGAGGCGCGGTACTATCTGCGCATTTCGCTTCCAGACAAAGCCGGCATGCTTGGCCGCGTTGCGACAATCCTCGGGAAACAGGGAATAAGCATAGCGTCGGTGATCCAGAAGGAAAAGCATGCCGACAAGCATGTGCCGGTGATCATCGTGACCCATCGCGCCAAGGAATCGGGTGTTGCCGCGGCGCTCAAGATCATTGATCGTATGGCCGTTACCGGGGCAAAGACGGTGTGTTTGCGGATCGAGGATTTGGGAATCGAGAAATAAGACAAGATGCAAGAAAGTCGCAATTCAAAAGGGACTCTCGCAAAGGCGCAAAGACCGCAAAGTTGATACACCTTGGCGTTCTTGGCGGCTTGGCGAGAAATCTTTTCAAGATGACAACAATTATGACTGCATCGAAACATAACGGGTTGAAGGTGGCGAAATTCGGCGGCAGTTCGCTGGCTGATGCCGCGCAGATCATGAAGGTCTGCGGAATCGTGAAAGCCGATCCGGAACGCCGCATCGTCGTCGTATCCGCGCCGGGCAAACGAAACAAGAGCGACACAAAAGTCACAGACATGCTCATTGCCTGCGCCGAGGCTAAGCTGGAGGGCGGGAGTGCCGAGCAGGAACTCAAGGCCCTTGTCGAGCGCTATGCAGGAATCCAGCGCGAGACAGGCGTCTCCGAAAAGATTGTCGGCGAGATCGAGAAGGATTTGCGCGGCCGGCTTGAAGCTGATCGAGCGAACAAGGGCAAATTCGTTGACCGCATGAAAGCTGCCGGCGAGGACAATTGCGCGAAACTGGTGGCCGAGATATTCCGCAAGAACGGTCTGGAAGCGACATATGTCAGCCCAAAGGACGCCGGTCTGTTGCTGACCAATGAGTGCGGAAACGCTCTGGTGTTGAAAGAATCCTACAAGAATCTCGAGTCCCTGCGCTCCCACAAAGGAGTGGTAGTTTTCCCTGGATTTTTCGGCTACACGGAATCAGGCGAAGTCGTGACTTTCCCCCGTGGTGGCTCTGACATAACAGGCTCCATCGTCGCGGCTGGCGTGGGAGCCGACGTGTACGAGAATTTTACCGATGTGGATTCAGTACTTTCCGTCGATCCCGCCATTGTCCCGGACGGCAAACCAATCCCACTTTTGACCTATCGTGAAATGCGCGAATTGTCGTACGCCGGTTTCGGGGTCTTTCACGACGAAGCCATTGAGCCTGTGGTCCATGCTGGCATTCCGATTTGCGTCAAGAACACAAACAGGCCGGAAGCACCAGGAACAATGATCGTGCCCAAACGCGAATGCGACGCTGGAACAGTCGTCGGTGTTGCCAGTTCCGACGGGTTTTGCACGGTGTATGTTGACAAATATCTAATGAACCGCGAGATTGGATTCGGACGCAGATTGCTCCAGATCGTCGAAGAGGAAGGCCTTTCCTATGAGCATGCGCCTTCCGGTATAGACAATACTTCCGTGATTTTAAGAGAAAAGGGACTGACAGCCGAAAAAGAGTTGAAAATAATCGCTCGCATCAAAGACGAGATGAAAGCCGACGAAGTGTCCGTGGAGCGCGGTCTGGCACTTGTGATGATTGTGGGCGAAGGAATGCATTTCACCGTCGGCGTCGCGGCAAGAGCCACAAAAGCGCTGGCCGATGGCGGCGTGAACATAGAGATGATCAACCAAGGCTCTTCTGAAATCAGCTTGATGTTCGGAGTCAAAGCCATTGACCGCAAACGCGCGGTCAAAGCGCTGTACAACGCGTTCTTCTAGATCCGGCGCTGACATTGCTTAAACGCAAAACAAAATTACCACTTACGGGTTACCACGACATTAATATTATCTGTGCATCCAGAATCTGTGATGCTATAAGAACGCCCGATATTGTTAAGCAAGGAGAAGATAAATGGACGAATTTGAATTACTTAAACTTCTCAGGAAGAACGCACTTGAGTCTCCTGCCAACCTGGCAAAGATGCTGGGAATCACGGAGAAGAAAGTCAAAGCCAAGATTGCCGAGTACGAAAAGAAAGGCATCATTCGCGGCTATCAGGCCATAATCAACGAGGATCAGCTCGATCTTGAACGCGTCCGGGCCGTAATCGAGGTGAAGATCACGCCGGAAAGGGAAGGCGGCTTTGATCGCATATCGGCGCGGGTTGCAAACTTTCAGGAGGTAAAATCTCTTTTCCTGATGTCTGGTTCCTACGATCTGTTGGTGTTCGTGGAAGGCCGGAATCTGAAGGAGGTCGCAAGCTTTGTGAGTGAAAGACTGGCGACGATACAGGGCGTAATTTCAACGGCTACACATTTTATGCTCAAGGCTTACAAGGATCAAGGCGTTATGATGGAGGTCAAACAGGAAGATGAGCGGCTCAAAGTCTCGCCGTAATTACGTTGCGCCCTATGTGAGGGACACGCCCCGTTCCGGGATTCGCGAATTTTTTGAAATCGTGAGCTCACGGAAAGACGTCATCAGTCTGAGCATAGGCGAGCCGGATTTCGTGACCCCGTGGCATATACGGGAAGCTGCGATTTTTGCCCTGGATCACGGCGCCACTTCTTACACAGCAAATCTCGGAACTCCCGATCTGCGTCAGGCAGTGTCCGACTATGTTCGAAAATCCTACGGAGTGAAGTATTCTCCAGAATCCGAGATTCTGATAACGGTCGGCGTCAGCGAAGCTTTCGATCTGGCCATTCGCGCCGTAGTCGAACCGGGCTTCGACGTGATGTATCACGAACCGTGCTACGTTTCGTATCCGTCGGTGATCGCTTTTTCACACGGCAGACCGGTATGTGTCGAGACGAAGCGTGAGAACGATTTCCGCCTGACCCGCGAGATGCTCGAAAAAAAGATCACGAATAAAACGAGGGTGCTGATCCTTAATTTTCCGACCAATCCGACTGGTGCTATAATGCCGCGCAAGGACATGCAAGAAATCGCAAAATTGGCGGTCAAGCATGACTTGGTAGTGATTGCAGACGACATTTATGCCGAACTCACGTACGACGAGAAACCGGCAAGCATAGCAAGAATGCCCGGGATGAGAGAACGGACGATCCTGCTGAACGGGTTTTCAAAGTCGTGGGCCATGACAGGTTTTCGGGTTGGTTTCGCTTGTTCGCCGCCGGAACTCACCGAGGCCATGATGAAGATTCACCAATACACTATGCTTTGTGCTCCGATCTTGAGCCAGAAAGCTGGTGTTGAAGCGATCCGGAACGGAATGCCTGATATAGCCGACATGAGGAATGAGTATCGCGAAAGACGGAATTTCATTCACGCGGCGCTCAACGAGATGGGCTTGCCGTGCCATATGCCACGCGGAGCTTTCTACGCCTTTCCCTACATTGGCGATTATGGGCTGACTTCCAAGGAATTCTCATTCAGGTTGCTGAACGAAGAGAAGGTGGCTTGTGTGCCTGGTTCGGCATTTGGAGCTTCTGGCGAAGGTTACCTGCGATGTTCGTATGCAACTGACATCGAGGAGATCAAGGAAGCCATGAAACGGATTGGCGCGTTTGTGCAACGGTTGAGAAAACGTTGATCTAGCAGCCTTCTCAAACATACTATAGCACGGAACATTGCCGTTGAGCGTCACTTGATCGTTGCGCGAGTGACCTTCGTCAGGGTCTTCCAAAGCTTGTCCGCGTCTTTCTCCGCAAGAAGCGCCTTTCGGTTCTCGATCTTCATGAAGGTTTCCGTGAGGCCGGCAAGCAGCTTCAAATAGAAAGCGCTCGCTGCTGTCGGGATCACGATCAAAAACATGATCTTCGTCAGGTTGTCGTCCTTTCCGCCAAAGTCTATGCCTTTCTGGCTGAGGCCTAGTGCCAGTGTGAGGCCGCCTCCTTCGACTCCGCGTACATGGGGAAAAGCGAGTCCGTGATCAACTGCTGTGCTGAGAATCGTTTCGCGGCGCAAAGCTTCTTCAAGAAGCCTGTCGGCTTTATCCACAAATCCTTCGTGCTCCAGTTTGTAAGCTAATTCCCTTATGGCACCGTCCCGGGTATCCGATTCGAGTTTCGGAATCATCAGGCTTTCGGATGTGAATCGGGAAATCCCAACTTTTCTCGGATCGGTGCGGCGCGGCGTTTTGCCAAGCCGTCTGACGGGAGCTTCTGTGCAATAGAGCATGCGGGCACAGTTGGGACAGCTGTGTATGTCCCTGCCGAGTCTGACGGCCTGCACAAGGCTTATCGGCAGCCGCATGCCGCACACCGCACAGGAACCCTCGGATGCGGGCGAGATGACGATGTGATCTTTCTTGTGCAGTTGAAGAAAAAGAGTGCGCACATCGGAAGGCAACTCCTCCGTCATGCTCTTGATCGAAGCGTCGAGCTGTTCCGTATGGGCCGACGATGTTGGTGTGACTTTCTGTTCGTCCCTTATGAGTGTTAAATCTTGAAGCTGAATCAAATGGTTAACGAGAGGATGCATCGTCCCTCCAATGAGTTCCAGAAAACGCAACAAGCCTTAGACTGTCAAAGACAGTGGAAACGCATCTTAGGGGCAAGCATTGCGAAGTCAATCAGAAGTTTTCCAAATGTCATTTCCCGAATATCATTGCGGGACAGGTAATGCGCGTTATATTCCGTCTGGGTTTGGGGGAAGGTCATCGTCGAACAAACGCCGATTACCGCAAGAAAGGCACAACTGATGGGAGAGCTTGCGACAGAGATGAATGCCTCGATTCTTGTGGCAACGTACGAACATCCCGACTTTCTGCGACGCACACTCCTCGGTTTTTCCAGACAAACGGTCCAGAATTTCGAATTGATCGTATGCGATGACGGATCGGGGCCGGAAATAGAACGTGTGATTTCCGGGTTTCTGCCCCGTTTCTCCGGAAGACTGACTCATTGCAAGCACGCCAAGTCGGGTTTTAGAAAATGCCGGATACTGAACGAAGGGATACTTAAGACAAGGACCGACTATCTTGTTTTTATTGACGCGGACTGCATACCGCACAGCAGATTCATGGAAGAACATCTCTTGTGCAGGGCATCCGAAACATATCTCGTGGGGCGACGCGTGCAACTTGGGGAGAAGCTTACCGCGCAGCTTGCAGACGACGATGTTGCATCAGGGCGGCTTGAGTCTGTATGGTGGACTCTTTTGCCGTGGCTGTTGCGCGGGCAGATTCGGCACATGGAAGCCGGAATATATTTGTCCTCCGATTCGCAAACGAACGGGAGTCCAAAGGCGCCGCCTCTCAAAGGCTGCAATTTCTCCTGCTGGAAATCGGATATGACCAAGATCAATGGATTCAACGAAGATTTTGTGGCGCCGGGCGGCGGAGAAGATGACGATATCGATCGTAGATTGCGCCTGATCGGACTTCGCGGCAAAAGTGTGAAGAACGCCGCCATTTGCTACCATCAATATCACAAACTCGTGCCGCGGGGTGCAACAGGCGGCGAACTTTGCAGATTGCTGGCTGAACAGGGCATTGCGATTTGCGAGCGAGGGCTGCGCCAACACAGGTAGGAATCGAGCTATCACAATGCAGATGGGCGTCATATTGCCAACAACGAAACTTTTCGGTGGAGTAAAGCGCTTTGTGGAACTGGGCAATATCTTTGTCCGGCGCGGTCATTCGTTCACTATCCTTTCTCCTGAAGGCATTCCGCCGGAGTGGGCGGATTATCGTGGAAAGACCGATCTCATTGGAAACATCGGCAAATGCGCGTTCGATGTCCTGTTTATAACGGAAAACGAATACGCCCACGTTCTCTCCGCTTCGCGAGCCAGAATGAAGGTGTTCTATTGCGTCTCCGAGTCTCAAGCGGCAAGGCTCAAGCATGTCCTGCGCGACCGGTCAATTGTCATCTTTGTCAATTCTAAGGGTATGTTCGAGCTTGTGCGGCGCAAATATGGAATCGACCCTGTCAAGGCCATCGGCGGTGTGGACTCCCTTTTGTTCCATCCCCTGGAAATAAAAGAGAGCTCGGGCGTAGTGACAATACTCGCGTACGGCAGGCTGAGCCGGCGAGGCAAAGGAACTCAACTTGTCGTGAAAGCGTGCGAACACCTCCATCGAAGAGGCGCCAAAATCAGGCTCATTATGTTTGACACGTCTGTTGACGAACAGGCAAGGAAACAGATTGCCGACTTCACATGCAATGTGCCATTCGAGTTCATTGTTGACCATCCAGTGAGGGAGAACTACAAGATATTTCAAAAGGGGGACATCTTTGTGAGCGCCGAAAGAAAGGCAGGATGGAGCAATACGTGTGCAGAGGCGATGGCAAGTGGCCTCGTTGTGGTTGGGACAAAAGCGGGAACACGGGATTTCCTTGAGCATAATGTGACCGGTCTGGTCATCTTTCGTCATTGGTGGTTCATTGCCCGCGCCTTGAAGCGGCTGCTGAACTCTTCCGATCTCAGGTCTGGTCTCGCAGGGAAAGGACTTGAACGCATTCGGAGATTCACATGGGAAGCGCTGGCGGAGCGTATTCTGGGTGTCGTTGTTGAAAGGCTCGGCGACGGGCCATGTAAGGCCGGGAACTGAAATGCAAGAACGATGTCATATCGCGCACTTGCACACGAACCACGAATGGGGCGGAGGGGAATACCAGCTCTTTCATCTAGTCAAAGGCCTCGCGAGTCGTGGAATCCGGACAACCCTTTTTGCGCATCCCTACGGCAAACTCTACGAGCGGGCATGCGAGAGCGGGTTGCCGGCGCGGGCCATGCCGGCGGCTTCCTTTGCACCGGTGCTGCCATTCTCGCTGTCGTCGCTGTGTCGTCTTATCGTGGAGCTTGATGTCGACATTCTGCATGTTCATGACTCATTGGCCACGACAATAGGCATCGGAGTGAGCCGGAGGACGAAGAAGCCTGTCGTTTTGTCGCGTCGGATCGCTTCACCGTTGCGGCGAAACATCTTCTCGCGAAGCAAGTATTCACCAAACAAACTAAAGGCAGTGATCGCGATCTCTCAAACAGTCAAAGACGTATTCGGGAAGAGCGGTTATCCCGACGACCGCATACTTGTTGTGCCAAGCGGTATAGATATACCATCTCTGGAAAGAGTGGAAAGGGATGAGGACTTCAGGCGTGGCTTGGGCGGAGACTATCTTGTTGGAGGAATAGGAAAACTGTCCAGGAAGAAGAACTGGCAGTTCATGGCACGGGTTGCCGCGCATATCGCACAGACGGGGCCTGATATCCAATGGTGTTTGGCCGGAAGCGGGACGGAAGAAGGCCGCCTCGACAAGCTGGTCAGGGAACTCGGCATAAAATCACGATTTCATTTTCTGGGATTCAGGGCGGATGCCAATAGCATTCTCAAAACTGTTGATGCCTTGTTTTTCCCGTCGCTTATGGAAGGGGCTTCTGTGGCAGTACGGACGGCGATGGTTCTCGGGACGCCGGTTGTGGCTGTTGATGCGCCGGGCACGTTGGAGTCCCTTGCCGGGCATGGATGGCTCGTGAGATCGGACGACGTGGAAGCCGCAGCCCGCAGCATTATTGAGGCGCTGACAAATGCAAAACGGCGTGAGCGTGTAATAAAGGCTGCCAGGGAATCGGCAGTCCGTCGTTTTGCGTTCGACAGGACTATTGAGGGCACAATAGCCGTCTACGAGAACATTTTGGGGGAACGATGACCAAGTTCTCGATCATTATCCCGACATGGAAGAACCTGGAATACCTTGATCTCTGCTATCGGGGGATACTTCGAAATAGCGCTGTCTCACACGAGGTTATTGTTTTCTTCAATGAGTACGATGATGAATGTCGCCGCTGGACAGCAGGAAAGGACATTCTTTTCGACAAATCGCCGGACAATCTCGGTGTCTGCGGAGCGGTGAACAGGGCGGCGAAGCTGGCCACTACTGCGCACATCTGCTTCATGAACGACGACATGTATCCTTTGCCTGGCTGGGACACGGCACTTTCCAGATATATTGGCGTTGCGGAGAAGCTGTGGTTGTCCGGCACGGCGGTGGAAGCCGGCAAAGCGGCGGAGTGTTACATAGGCGGGCACGACTACGGCAAGTCTCCAGCCGACTTTCAGGAAGACAGATTACTGAAAGAGTACGTCGCCTTAAGGCGGCCATACAACATGGTTAGCACGTGGACGCCAATACTGCTATCAAGGACGAATTGGGACGCAATAGGCGGATTCGACGA
>CAZASC010000004.1:31310-40842 GCA_964487695.1 uncultured Victivallales bacterium | reverse complement strand
ATTCCAGTCGCCGCCATTCTCGTATTATCGCAGAGTAGACTGACAGCTATGATCAGCGCATTTGCGGTAGGGACAGGCGCGCTTGCGCTGGAAATGTTTGTGAGAAACCCTATCCAGGCGCTTGCATGTGTGCGGCGTGGCGACGAAGGCGGGTTCATGGCCGGGTTGATGCATATTGCATCGATGACGGACGCCCAACGCTTGATGATGGGCATCGTCGCGACCATCGGACTGATCTGGGTACAGCGTGGAAAGGTGCGACATAATCGCTTGTGGTTCGTCCTTCTCGCCGTTCAGTGCGTAGCGCTTACCATGACCTTCAAACGCGGATCATGGGTCTGCGCAATAATCGCAGTAGTGTTATTTGCCCTTCTGACGGCAAACTGGAAATACGTGTTTGCATTGACGCTGATCCTCTCCCTGGCGGCAGGACTTGCACCTGTGAGGTCCAGGGTGGCCAGCCTCAAGAATGAATTCAAAGACGACAACGGCGGAAGGATGACGATGTGGTTCAAAATCGCGCCGGCTTTGATCAAAGAGTATCCTTGGGGTGTCGGGTTTGGCTCGGTGACGCCGGAAATGATGCGGAAGATCGCGCCGAAAGTCGAACCGAACCGCAATCATCTGCACTCGAATATATTCGAGGTTCTTGTGGAAACCGGATGGCTGGGATTGGCGGTCTATATATTGTGGATGCTATGGGCGTTTTGCGATGCCACCATATTCGCATGGGCGGCAAGGCGCGCCCCTCCAGAGGAGATGGTTGGCGCTTTTGTAGTATTGCTGATGCTTATCGGACTTCTCGCCAATGGCCTCGTGGAATACAATTTTGCTGAGGCCCAACTAGTCATACCGTGTGGCTACCTTATTGGGATGGCGGCGGCAGGCCGCCGATTTTCCGGAATGCGCAACGTCCAATCCGCGCATTTAAACCCGTGAAAACGATATCGAACTCGGTGCGCTCCTCTGGTGTGAATTCATAAGGCGGCTCTTCCCCGAAACGCGTGTCGCTTCTGAATCCGGCGCATATCGCCCGGAAATAATCCTCGTGATCGGTGGCAACGTGGATCACGCCATCCTTTAGAAGCGCGCGGAGGATCAGATCGAGAAACGGCTGCGAAAACAACCTTCTTCCATGATGTCTCCGTTTTGGCCACGGATCGGGGAAAAACATGAAGAATACAGAAACCGATTCGGCCGGAAGTAACTCGATAACCCGAAAGGCATCCATACATATGAGACGCACGTTGCCAAGCCCCGCTCGCGTGACTTTCCTGTCCACTTTCTGAATACGCTTGAGCCTTCGGTCAATACCGAGGAAATTTACATCATGATTTGCGGCAGCCTTGGCCAGAAGGAAGCGCCCCTTGCCACAGCCGACATCCACGTTAAGATGCCGGATGGAAGAGAAGATATCAGACGGACTCAGCGATTCGAGGGAATCCGCGACCGTGATGATTGAGGAGACAGGTTCCATTGCTGAAAGGTATCACGATCCAAAAAGTTTGGAAAGAAAACCGCCCTTTTTTCCCATGTTATCCATCTCTTTTTCGACCAGATCGAGGACAAGGAAGTTAAACTTATCAGCAGTGCCTTGCTTGTATTTCTTTGTAGCTGCGAACAACCCCTTCTTGCCTGCCTCAATGTAATCGTTTATCTTCGCAACCTCGGATGTGCGTTTCGTTGCAAGTGTGGTCAGAAGCGGTGTAAAAGTTCTGACAAGATTGTTCTTTGCGTTCCAGTCACCTTGTTGCGCCGCGAGGATATCACGCTCCAGCACTTTTGAATTGGCCTGATCCGTGGTCCGCTTCTTATCCTGACCAAAATTCAAAGGGATCTTCATTCGAGCAATATCCTCCGGAGTCGCAATCCAGTACTTTGGGACTCATTGACGCATCTTAATGACATGAGTGACGTCTGAAATCAAGGACAAACCGACCGGACGACCGATGCCTCCTCTTCAGATAGCACGGCATCAAACTGCTCGCACGACTTTCAGCCATGACTGGGCGATCAAGGCGTGACCGGCCGGGGTTGGATGAACGCCATCCGCAGTCCAGAACGCAGGCCCGCGAATTTTGGCCGCTTCCGCAAATATCCGATCCATTGGCACAAGCAACGCATCGAACTCTTTCGCCAGTTTTCCAATCACACCGATCCGCTGGTCCAGATCCGAGCGCCAAGCTTTTCGATCTTCGGGAAACGGTAGAACGAATGGTTCAACAAGGACGAGCTTCGCTTTCAACTTGTTGCGCACGGCCATGAGAATATTGCGACACGATTTCTCGTAGGCCTCGGTTGTGGTGGGATCGTTGGCGTCGAATGTGCGCCATGTATCGTTGACACCGATCATGAGCGAGACCCACGCCGGTTTGAGATCGAGACAATCCTTTTGCCAGCGCACCTCCAAATCCTTTGCCCTGTTTCCGCTGATGCCGCGATTCAGAAACCGGACATTCCGCTCCGGATAAAGTGCAGAGAACCACGATGCCGCCATCATCGCATAGCCGCTGCCGAGGCTGTTTCCATCGTCATACATTCTGCCGGCATCCGTAATGCTGTCGCCTTGAAAAAGAACCGTCGCGCCATTTTCAATCAATGTGGTCATGGAGAATTCCTTTCAATTCAGATAAACGCGGTCAAGAATATACCACGCTTTTCTTTATTGGCAATTAGATCGGATTATTCTACTGATTCACCCTTAATGACACAGGAATGTCCAATCAAGAGGATCATCAAACGGGATGGCAGCGTTGTACAGTACAACCGCGACCGTATCTCAACGGCCATCCTCAAGGCAACCGGTTCTGTCGGCACGCCGAATCGTAATCTTGCCGAGACGATTGGCGAGAAAGTGGAAGACGCCCTGGTCGCTGCGTACGGGCCAAACACGATGCCCAGCGTCGAGGATATTCAGGACGTTGTGGAGAGCGTCTTGATAGAGAACCGGCACACCATAATCGCAAAGAACTACATCATCTACCGGCACCAGCATGCCATGACGCGCGCTGCCAAAGCGTACGCGTTCGAGGTCACTGACAATGTACCATACAAGAAGCTTTATGAAGTCCTGCGATGGAACATGGACCATCAGTGCGAGTCTGTGTCGGCGCTCAACAGGATCATCAGGACCGGCAAGTTCCCCGAACTGGTACAAGAAGCGGACAAGCGCTTTGATGACGAAATCCAGCTTGCGGCGGCCAGAATTCTACAGGACGTGAAGAACATCCGGATAGCGATTGTGGCAGGGCCGTCGTCCTCTGGAAAGACGACATCCATGATCAAGATAAGCGAGAAATTGCAATCAGCCGGCATATCCTTCAAGGCAATCAATATAGACCATTATTTCTTCGATCTGGATAGACATCCGAAGGACGAGTTCGGAGACCAGGATTACGAAACGCCGACGGCGCTCGATCTCGATTTGATCAACGAACATCTTGTCCGCCTGCTTGACGGCGAGTCCATCCTCACACCGCATTACGATTTTAAGAGCGGCATCAGACACCTGAACGTTCACGAACTGAACCTGAAAAAGGACGAGATACTGCTGATCGACAGTCTTCACGGACTGTATGACGACATGACCAGAAGTGTGCCGGCCAGGAGCAAGTTCAGGGTCTACATAGAAACTCTTGGCCAGTTCAGGGCTGCTGACGGAACATTCATGAGGTGGGCGGATAATCGTCTGCTGCGCCGGATGATCAGGGACAATGATCATAGAAATTTGAAGCCTATGCAAACGCTCGCTCACTGGCACTACGTCCGGCGCAGCGAGTTAAAACACATCATACCGTTTATTAAACATACGGATTGCATCATCAACAGCGCACTGCCATATGAGCTGCCGATCCTCAAAAACAGACTGTTCAAGTACATTTCCAAAGCAGTCCAGGTATTTAAGGACGATCCGCTCCGGCTTGATGCAAACATCCGGGCAAACCGCGTTTACGAATTGCTCAAACCCATGAAGGCCGTCAGGAATATTTCATACGTGCCGGCAAACTCGCTCCTCCGGGAATTCATCGGAGGAAGCCAATATCGGTATTGAATAGCGTCACGCGCTGACGCTGAGGTCTTTGGGAAGATTGTCCCTTGTGATCTGGTTGCCGAGCGAGGTCTTGACGGCGTATTTTATGGCGCCCTCCAGATCCCGCACGTTTTCGGGCCATACGCAGGAAATCAGGATTTGCTCCGCTTCCGTACTGATCGTATATTGCCTGTCTTTGCCACACTCTTTAAGCAGGATGTGTTTCACGAGCGGGATAATATCTTCTTTTCTATTTTGCAGATCCTTGATCTCAATGACGCCGGATCTCAACATTGAATATACATCCTCTATCACATTACCTTGTTCTACAAGCTTGGCGGCAGGGGTGATGGCCGTCGCGATCACACGCACGTCTATCGGAATATTTTCGTGTCCACCCATTCTGCGAATACCCATACTGGAAACCGCTTCATGCACCTTTCTCTGGAGATTTCGCGGCATCCAGCCGATCTCATCGAACAGAACTGTCCCGTGCGCAGCGGACTCGAAAATGCCGGCCTTTCCGGAAGTCGCAGACGGAAATGCTCCTTTGACATAGCCGAAGAGCTCCAGTTCGAGCAACGGTTCGGGAAGCGTGGCGCAATTTATGGAGACGAACTTGTTCTTCTTCCTTGAGCCAAGCCCGTGGATGGCCTTTGCAACCAGGCTCTTGCCTGTGCCTCTCTCGCCGCAGATCAACACCGATGTCTCCTGTGGGGCGATTCGTCGTATCGCATCACGTAGTTCTTTCGTGGCAGTGCTCTCCCCTACAATATCCTCAAGGTCGTATTCTGTGGTTGACTTGGCTTCCTCCGCCGCCGCCCCTTTGCGCTGCGTCTTATAAGTGAGAGCCCTTTCCACGGTAATGAGAAGCTCCTGGAGATTGAATGGTTTTAGCAGGTAGCCGAAGGCTCCAAGATCAATTGCTTGCTTCGCGGTATCCAGCGATCCATAGGCTGTAAGCATCAGAACAGGCAACTCAGGACGAACGGCTCGAACGTTCTTCAGCACCGTCATGCCGTCAACAGGACTCATCCGTATGTCCGAGATCAGAAGGTCAAAATGCTCCGCTTTCGTATGCTCTATCGCTTTTTGACCTTCGGTGGTGAACACAACTTCATGCTTTTTGCTTCTAAGCATGCAGGAAAGCACCTGCAGTATGTTCATCTCATCGTCAACTAATAGTATGCGCGCCATAACTGCCTCCGGCAACCAGCATCATGAAGTTGCCATCATCTGGACAAGTCTATCAGCCGTTCTCAGCAGATCAAGACCGATCTTTCACTTCCAACGGGCCTTTATCCTGCTCTCCTTCAGCAATGCTATCGTCCAGAAAACGATATAGCGTCGCCCTGGAAACGCCCAAAACGCGTGCCGCTTCCAGCTTGTTGCCATTCGTTTGTCGAAGAGCGTCGCTAATCGCCTCCATATCCAGCCTGCGACGATGCTTGACAATGTCCGGAAGAACACCGCGCGATACGCTTCGACCAGGCGGAAGGTGCTCCGGCATTATCAGGTTGCCCCTGCATTTCACAAGCGAGAACTGGATCCAGTTCTGAAGTTCGCGGACATTGCCCGGCCAATCATACGACATCATTACGTCCAGCGCCTCAGGCGAAACCTTCACGCCGGTTCTGCCCGTGTCCCGCAGTATTCTTTGCAGGACATTTTCCAGCAACAGAGGGATGTCGTTGCGACGTTCACGTAGCGGTGGAAGCTGAATAGGAACCACATCCAGGCGGTAATAAAGATCTTCCCTGAATCGTCCTGCGGCGATTTCCCTGGACAAGTCCTTATTAGTAGCGCTGATGATCCTGGCATCAACTTTGACTGTGTTTTCACTGCCTACACGCTCAAACGTGCCCTCCTGCAAGACTCTCATCAACTTCACCTGCATGGCGGGCGAGATGTCTCCTATTTCATCGAGAAAGATCGTCCCGCCGTCGGCAAGTTCAAATCTCCCTTTCTTATCGCGGATCGCACCGGTAAATGCTCCTTTGACATGCCCGAACAACTCGCTCTCAAGCAGCCCTTCGGGAAGCGCGCCGCAGTTCACCGGAACGAACAACCTGCCGGAGCGCGGACTTTCATTGTGTATCGCCGCCGCGACAAGCTCCTTGCCCGTTCCGCTCTCACCGTGAATCAGCACCGGAAAGTTAGTGTCCGCCACCTGCCTGATGAGCTCGAAAACCTCGAGCATTGTCTTGTCGCGCCCCACGATCCCTGAGAAATGAACAGGTTCGCCGGCGCGTTTGGCAAGTTCGTGTTCACGCGTAAGGTCGCGAAACGAAACCAAGACTCCGACTTTCCGCCCAGCCCAGTCAATCATCTGGCTGCGCACCATTTCGACACGCCGTTGTTCCCCGCTCTTTGTAGTTATCTGAATTTCCTGTTTTCCCGATTGCGGGGCGACAGATGATCCATCGCAGAAAACACAGTTTCCCCCGCAAAAGTTGCCAGGAAAAACATCGTGACAATCGTGATTCATTGCTTCGCCAGCGCTATATCCCGTTATTTTCTCGGCAGCCTTGTTGAAATAGAAGATACGACGATCCAAATCGTGGGCGATTATGCCGTCAGAAATGGCATTGAGTATCGTATCCGTCGAGCGTCTGGCTTCGATGAGTGCCGCAAGATACCCGTGATCAAATAAATCGTTGACGAGTTTATGGATCGCGTCCCTTGACTCCCTGAATGCTGATAGAATAGCTTCTTCATCTCCTGTGGCATTCGCAGGATCTGGAAAGTTCCAGTGGACCTGGGCGGGATGGCCCGGCAGAGCAGGACAACTTTCCGCAGCGGCATCGCAGAGAGTGACAACCACGTCAAAATCAACACTTTTCAAATCGCCGATGGCTTTCGATTTGTGCCCGGAAATATCCACGCCGGCCTCGGACATTACCTTGCCGGCGAGAGGATGAACCCGTGTGGCTTCGATCCCGGCGCTCACAATCTCAATATCCTTCTCTTTTCTCGCACGGGCAAAGCCCTCAGCCATCTGGCTGCGGCACGAATTGTCTGAGCATAATAACAGGATACTCGTCATGCGGAGATTTATAGCCTTCCGAAGATGCCGCGCAAAGGAGAAAAACACGGAAATAATTGATACCTATGGCCAGTTGTCAGCGATGATGAGGACGAGACCCTTGCGTATCATCATCACCGCAATAGAAGCAAGCAGCAGGCTTGCGATTTTGGAGAGCGTGCGCGTTCCGGCGTGGCCTAGAAAACGGCTGATCGGCACGGCAAACCAGAAGATCATTCCCGCAATCAGGACGTTCACTGACACGGCGAGGAGCGTCACTTGAACCCCATGCTGGCTGGTGAGCAGCAGGCAGGTTGTGAGGACCGCCGGACCGGTGATCAACGGCACACCTATGGGAACAGCGCCTACAGTCTCGAGATCTATTATTTTCTTCCTCGCTTTCTCCGGACTGAGAAGGTCGCCGAGAGACAACACGAAGAGCAGAAGCCCGCCTGCCACCATGAAATCCGCAACTGTGATTCCCAACAAGGCAAGCAATGGCCTGCCAAAGAAAAGAAACGCTGCAGCCACAAGCGCCGCTGTTACAACGGACTGGACTACGATTATGTTGCGGCGACTGCGAATCACTCCTTCGCATAATCCCATATAGATCGGGAGCACGCCTATCGCGTCAACCGCAACAAACAGAGGAACGAAACAAACCCAGAAGTCCTTCATCATGTGTGCCTTCCTATCCGGAACATTCTCCCACTCACTTGCGGGCAAGCCAACCACTATCTTCCAGCGCCTTGACGAGATACTCGGACAAAATGCGGTGTCCGTCAGCGGATGGATGCACAAAATGTATGTTATACGATTCAGGATACTTGCCATCCGGAATTTTCTCACAGGTGTTGAAGAAGTCCAAGCCGACCCTCCCGCAGATTCCAACGATGGGTTTTCCCATGGGCCCGAATATCAGGATCTGGAATTTTTCATTCTCGCCCATATACTTAAGATCCCTCATTGCATCCTCGACACCCTTCTCGCCGCCGCCTGCGCGAATAAACTCGGCTTCTTTTCCTTTCTCGAATGTATCCTGATCATACAATTGATTCAACGCAATATCCGCAAAATGCTTCCGCTGAAACATCCACACATAGAGGAATAAAACATCCCTTCGAAAGAAATTCTGTTCCTGTGCCATGCAGAATGGTAAATCGAAGTCATTCTCGCACCAACCGACAATGACAATGTCAGGCTTGTAAGCCAGCCCCTTATGCCGGAGCATTTCCACTTCCTGCCGAGTGTTGTAACCTGGAACCGCGAGGTTGATTGTGTCATATAAGACGCCGTCACCCCGCTTGTTGAGCAGCACTTCGAGATTTGCCATGTAGTTCACGTTCTGATCCGTATTCCAGCCGAACATCCCTGAATCCCCGATCCCGACAATGCGGATGGTGTTTGGCTGGCGGGAAACCGGATATTCGCGATCGGATCTGATTCCAGCCGAATTGGTACGCAGCGATTTATGTCCAAACATGATGTTCAGATTGGGTTGGAGTTCATAAACAACATTTTTATAGATGCTCGGCTCAATAATCCTGATCAGGGGATTGGAGCCGCGAATGCGCGGCATTTTGCCCTTCGTCCTGTATTCCTTTAGCCTCTCGATCGAGTTCGAGCTTTGGCGATATGCAAGGAAAGCGCGCAGTCCCACCTCTGTGAGCACCAACGAAAACATTACGCTGACAGCCGCCAGAGCCAACTTACCCGCAAACCTTTTCCATTCCACGGCGCGATAATTGATCCCGCGAACAATGAGGTGCGACATAAACCATGCGCATGCTCCACCAAGCAGCATCCGTATCGGGTGTTCAGAGTAGAAGACATGCGCCCAAGGCTTCTCAGTGTAGATCATCATTGCCGCTACAACTGCGCAGCCAATCGCGATCGCGAGAAAGCCAAGCGACAGGAGATAAGCAACCAGCCCGCAGGACCAGTCTTTAATTTTGTCCCTGAATGTCATGCAGTATCTTCCGTCATCAATCCCACCGCATACTGTTTCCATAACCGGCACACGAAGACAACCTTAGAATTCCTATTGACTCCGGCTCGCGAATCAGCTTAACTATTTGCATTCAAAATCACCAATAAGTAAGGAGACAAGTACATGGCAACTGGTACAGTAAAGTGGTTCAATGAGCAAAAAGGTTATGGTTTCATCACACCCGATGGCGGTGGAGATGATGTGTTCGTCCACCGCACTTCCATGCTCGACGGCAACGTCCAGGTTCAGGAAGGACAGAAGGTGGAGTTTGAGACAGCGCCAGGCAAGAAAGGCCTTCAGGCGAAAGACGTAAGAGTATCCTCTTAAGTCTTATCTCTATCATTGCGGTAAAGGCCGGCGAGTCGCGAAGTTATTCCGTGTTACCGTGCCGGTATCCGCAATCAAATATCTTTCTGCGGTAACAACCTAGGAAAACGAAGGCCCCGGATTTTTTGTCCGGGGCCTTTTGTTTTTCCTGTCCCTTTAT
>CAZASC010000004.1:0-31210 GCA_964487695.1 uncultured Victivallales bacterium | reverse complement strand
TCCTGTCCCTTTATATTGAGAATACTCAGGCAAGCGTCTGACAGGCGTCGATTTGTTTCGGCCGCTCTTCCGTTAGCGCAAACGCTTCCCGCGTTTGAGATGTGTACCGGCACTCCTTATCAGCGGCTTGGGTTGCTGATTGTACACTTTCGAGTACGGGGCGACCGAATGCGTCAGCCACACATTCCCTCCAATCTCAGAATTCCTTCCAATCGTGGTATTGCCGCCCAATATGGTTGCACCGGCATATATCACAACATTGTCCTCGACATTCGGATGCCGCTTGATGCCCTTAATGAGCCTGCCCTTGTCATCTTTTTCAAAACTTAACGCTCCAAGCGTCACCCCCTGGTAAAGCTTGACGTTCTTTCCTATGGTGCAAGTCTCGCCAATTACAACACCGGTGCCGTGGTCTATAAAGAAGCCTGGCCCGATCTTGGCGCCGGGATGGATATCAATGCCGGTGCGCGAATGCGCATATTCAGTCATGATGCGCGGAATCAACGGTGCTTTCTTCTCGTAAAGAAGATGCGCCATCCTTTGGACGGCGATGGCGAAAAACGCCGGATAACTCATCACGATCTCCATCGTTGACATCGCCGCGGGATCGCCCTCGTATGCCGCGACAATATCGCTCTGAAGAATCTTCTGAATTTCCGGCAGGGACTCAACCAGATATGCCACCGTATCCTGCGCTTGGTCTTCGCAATCGTGACATTCCATGCGGTCTTTTCGGCAATCGAACACGCACTGATACTTAAGCGCCCCCGTCAACTGCGCCTTCAAGCCGCATGCAATAATTTTCAACCTGTTCTGCAGTGTGGCCTTCAACCTGTTTTCACGGATTGGTTCATGCCCGTGGCAGCCCGGAAATAGCACTGAGATAAGATCGTCAACCACC
Organism: uncultured Victivallales bacterium; assembly: GCA_964487695.1. Lineage (GTDB taxonomy): Bacteria > Verrucomicrobiota > Kiritimatiellia > UBA8416 > CAZASC01 > CAZASC01. The sequence continues at coordinate 30,309 of CAZASC010000004.1, read as the reverse complement.
TTGTGCACAGCCTGCTGACCGGCAAGATTCAGCCCCTTCTCGGTGTTTGCGCCGCTGGGGCAACTCCAGCAGGTCGAAAGCTCGCCGATCACCCGAGCACTCGATTTCCCGATCTTCTTGTCCCAGTTTGTGGTCATTCTTCGAAACCTTTCAGCGCAGTCAAACGCGCTTCGTTACCGTCTTGATTTCAGCCTCATCCCTCGCGATTCGCACCAGCACACGATCTGCTCCGAGATTAGGGAGCCCCAGACCGATAAATAGGCGGCTAAACATGCCTGACGCTATCGGTGCCATCTCGAGTATTTTTATTCCATCACGCCGGCAGACTTCGATAAAATCCTTGAACGTGAACAGATGAATGTTAGGCGTGTCGTACCATTCGTACGGCAACGCGCCGCCCTTCGGCATCCGCCCGCTCAGCATCAGGCTTAAGCGATGCTGCCACTTGCCGAAGTTGGGAAAACTCACGATCCCATGTTTTGCAACACGAAGCATCTCGTGCAACACGAAGCGCGGTTTCTTTATAACCTGAAGCGTTTCTCCGAGAATCGCGTAGTCGTATGAGCTATCGGGAATCATAGCCAGACCGGCATCTATGTCTTCCTGGAATATGTCATATCCTCTATCAATCGTGTCTATCACATTTTGAATGTCAATGTCCACACCCAGGCCTGAGACTTTCCGCCTGCCGCCTAGCAGCGTCAGCAGTTCGCCCTTACCGCATCCCAGATCGAGCACGCGACTTTCAGGTTTGATCATACGGGCAATGATCTCGAAATCGCTCCTTGTGTGCTCCTTCTGCATGACCTCCTCGGCGAGGTCCGAGGCCAGAGCGGCGTTTACGGCCGCTTCGGCCTCGCCCATTTTAACCCATGGCAAGAACGCACGAACCACCTCGGAAAGATGCTTGATATCAACCAAAAATGCGTCGTGACCGTGCGGCGCGCGAAGCTCGCAGTACGACACGCGTTTGCCGGCGCGAAGTAGCGCATTGGCGATCTCAACCGACTGTTCGGATGGAAACAGCCAGTCCGAGCTTAGCGCCACAACGAGGAGCTTGGCCTTGATCGGCTTGAACGCCTTGTCGAGAGTGCCGAAACGGGCAACAAGATCGTACTCATCCATTGCCCTGGTTATGTGTAGATATGAATTGGCATCGAATCGCCCTACGAATTTTTCACTCTGGTGTTCCAGGTAGCTCTCCACCTGAAAATCCAGTCGGAACTTGGTACCCGAGTCTTCTACGTTGTTGTCTGTGCCCGGCCGTCCCGGCCGATTCTTCTCCCTGCCGAACTTCTGCTCCATTATCTCGGGCGAAAGATATGTGATGTGCCCGATCTTACGAGCAAGCGCCAGTCCGCTGGTTGGCGAATGCCCTGTGCCGTGGTAGTCGCCAGACTGCCAGTGCGGGTCGGACATGATCGCCTTCCGCCCGATTATGTCGAAAGCAAGGGCCTGCGCCGAAAGACTCGTGGCCGAGGCTATGCAGATGCAACGGTCAATAGTATCGGGATAGCGGATCGCCCATTCAAGCGTCTGCATGCCGCCAAACGATCCTCCTATCACGCCGGCAAGACGCTCGATGCCGAGCTGTTTCAGCAAAAGTCTGTGAACATTGACGATATCGCCGACTGTTATAGCAGGAAATGCCGATCCATAAGCCTTGCCGGTGCGCGGATCATTGGCGCACGGCCCAGTCGTGCCTTTGCAGCCTCCGAGAATATTGGCACAAACGACGTGATAGTGAAGAGTATCTATGCCCTTGCCGGGACCGACCATTTCGTCCCACCAGCCGCGCGAAGCTTCCGATTCGTCATGATGCCCTGCCACATGCGCATCGCCCGACAGCGCATGGCAGATGAAGATGACGTTGTCCATGTTTGGCGAAAGAGCGCCGTAGGTTTCGTAGGCGACGCTCAGCTCCGGCAGTCTTTCTCCCGACTCAAGCTCGAACCCGCCCGCAGGCAAGTCGATCTTGATTATTTTTGTGGATACGCGACCGACGCTACCGGTCATTGAACTTTTATCAGGCATGCTCTCCATCGAACTGGAAGTGCTACGGGAAGACTCGCTCATTTCGCACGGCCACGGGTTTCCGAAACAATCCATTTCAGATACTCGTCATAGCCTCCTATGATTGGCGTCACCACGATCTCCGGAAGTTCGTAGGAATGATTCTTCTTGATGAACACGACAAGCTGATTGGCAAGCTTGGCTTTCGTTTTCGACAGGAGCAGGCATTCCTCGTTCATAACCACACGACCTTTCCAGCGATAGGTGCTGTGAATGGTCATATATTGGACGCATGCTGCCAGCTTTTCTGCGACAATCAAGCCGGACAGCCGTCCCGCTTCACCCTCGCCGTCCACAGTTGTGCTGACAATCACGATCTTTGTCTCAGCGCTCATATTTCATCTCCCGAGAGCGAAAAACGACTCCGATAGTATGCATGATACAAAGCAAAGCCCCGATAACAAGCCAATTTCTGGCGTCCAAATCCTCACCAGCCTGGACGGACCCTAGTCTAACACTGCCCACGGACGGCGAGTCGGCGCCAGTCTTCCACCGACAGATTCTCCGGCCGAGCTTTCGGATCAATACCAAGTTCACCGAGAACCACAAATGGATCCATCTTGCCGCCAAACAGCCCAGACGCTTTTCCCAACGTGGTGGACAATTGCTTTCGCCTGTAGGTGAACATATGTTTTGTAAGATCGTAGAAGAACCGCCTCGTCCCGGCATTCATCGCGTAACGGTCATGCCTGACCATATTCACGATCGCCGATCGTACTTCAGGCCGCGGCCAGAAACATGTCGGACTGACAGTTTTCACAACGCTCACGTCATAGCAGGCCTGAATCCAGACGGTTAGAGCGCCGTAAGCCTTGCCGCCAGGTCGCGCGACAAGCCTGCCGGCAACTTCTTCCTGAACCGTCACCACAATCTGCTGCGGGCGAACGTCGGAGATCGCAAGTTCAACCAGTATCCGGCTTCCGACGGAGTACGGCAGATTCGAGACAACTTTGTTAAGCCGGGAACTCGCCAGGATTCCTGCGCCAACATCCAGCATGTCCGCGCACATCAACTCAAGTCCGTCATGTCTCTCCATCCGTGCCTTGAGGAGTTGGAATAATCTTTTATCCTTTTCCACGGCAGTGACATGATCCACTTTCGTCAACAGCTGCTCGGTTACAACGCCCAGCCCAGGCCCAATTTCGAGAACCCTGTCCGTTTGAGACAAGTTTGCAGACTCGATAAGAATGTTCAGGATATTGAGATCGACAAGAAAGTTTTGCCCCAATGCCTTGCAGGGATGAATACCCATTTCGATCAGCAGACTACGCACCTGAGACGGACTCGTCAGATTGAGTTTTTCTTTGGAATTCATGGAAAAAGCACATTCCAACAACCCATCCAGAACGCAAATGGTCTACAGCGGACACACGTCGAACATCTTTATGCTGGCGGACTTCTTCAGTCGCAATATCCACGCATCATACAATGCTTTGGACTGGGCCTGCTTCAACTCACGTTCAATCTGTGGCTGGGCCTCTTCAAATGACAACGGCTTTTCTTCGCCCTTTTCATCGCATTTGAGAATGTAGAATCCATCGTCTGTCTCAATCACATTACTCACCTGGCCGCTTCGCAATTGCGACGCGCCCCTGGCCAACTCATCTCTGAGTATATTAACGTCGATCCAGCCCCAGTCGCCGCCATTCCCTGCCTTTTCATCCTGCGACACTTTCTTTGCCATCTCCGCGAAATCGCCACCAGCCTTCAACTTGTCCGCGACATATTCAGCCTCGGCTTCACTTACAGCCATGTCTCCGGCTGTTTCGCCCTTCTTGAGCATGATCAGACGAAGCTTGATCTTCGCCGGCATCTTATATTTGGCCATATTCTTATCGTAAACGTCACGAATAGCCTGCGGAGACGCTTTGACGCTTTGATCAACATTGGCTCTGCGCATTGATGCCACAATGATCTGATTCTTTATCACGTTGCGCCATTCCTCAAACGTCATCCCGTCTTTTTCCAAAGCGGCAGTCACTTCGGCACGGTCGCCTTTGAACATGTCCTGGATAATGCTTTCAATCCGGTCGCTTACGAACTGTTCCGGTATCTTCTTCTCCTGATCCTTGCTGGTAGCTTGATAAGCGTTAAGGATTAGTTCGCGCTCTATCAAAACATCCAGAGCTTCGCTATAGGTCTTGCGCAATTCTTTCCGTAAATCTTCCCCGCTGTATTGGTCCTTAAGCTTCTCCCGCTGGGCATCCACAAAAGCCATAACATCGCTAACCAGGATTGACTTATCGTTGACCTGGGCTGCGACACCGTCCACAAAAACGTCTGCTGCCCGCGCCACGCAAGCCAGCAAAATAAGAATAGTGATTAATCCTCGCTTCATTCCGTTCAATGCCATGCTTTGATCCTCTCCAAATCTATATCAAGATTAGAGAGTATATGTGCGCGGCACTTGTTGACAACTCATTTCAGATTTGGGTATATTAGAGTGCTAATGAAAAAGCTGGCTCCAGCCCTTTGCGGTATCTTTGTAATTGCTGTTATGCTTGCCACCACGGGTTGCGAAACAGAATCCGTCAATAACAACGATGTTTCCATCACTCCCGTCTCCATCGGCCTGTATGTCAACCAATATGCAGACTTTACCGCATCTGGCGGGTACGATTACAAATGGAGCTTGCAGAATCCGACATGGGGCGTTCTTTCGGACTTGACCGGTCCAACCACCCGGTATACGGACCGTTACGACCCAGGCACGAACTTAAACGCCTCTGCTGTTCAAGTTTTGATTGTCACTTCCACTATTCAAGGTGAAAGCGGAAGTTCGCCTTCTTCTTCAAACACGGTCGCTATCGCTTCGAATGCGACAACAGGCACGGCGACTGCACAGATAGAACATTTGTCGGTGACTGCTGGAGTATCCACTAATGCCGCTGGAATAGTTTCCATCAATCCTTCTTCTGCCAGTCTGCCGAGCATCGGTTCACAGGCGGAGTTCACAGCATCAGGCGGAACCGGCACCTATTCCTGGTCTCTCGGAAATCCAAGTCTCGGAAGCATATCTCAACCACTGTCCGACGTTGCAGTAGTCACCAGCACATACGCTCCTGGCTCCAGCAACACTGTTACAGCGATCCTCACTGCTACCGATTCCGGAGGCAACAGTGGCTGGGCCAGCCTGACTTTTACCGGTGATTAGCCGTATTCTCATGCCAAACTCAACCGGCATCCCAACGCTGATATCGAGCCTCGCCAATCAGCACATAAAAAACGTGGTGAAACTCCGCCAGCGATCGCATCGCGACGAGCTTGGCTTGATGATTGTCGAAGGTTATCGCGAACTCAAACGCTCACTCGACAACAAGCATTATCCGGCGGAACTCTATTTCTGCAAAGACTTGTTCCAGGGCGAGAACGAGGGCAGCTTGATCCAGCGATGCACTGATGCCGGAGCTTCATTATTTGAATGCACGCCGCCGGTATTCGAGAAAATAGCGTATCGCGACCGCCCGGAGGGTCTTCTGGCAGTTGCGCCTCAAATGCTGAGATCGCTTGCCGGACTTTCCATTCCGGAAAATGCGCTGCTAATCGTTGCGGAAGCGATCGAAAAACCTGGCAATCTCGGCACCATTCTTCGCTCCGCCGACGCAGCAGGAGTGAATGCCGTATTGGTCTGCGACAAGTGCACCGACATCAATAATCCAAATGTGGTCCGAGCCAGCATAGGGACGATCTTCTCCGTGCCTGTGATCGAGACAACAACCGATGAGGCGTTGACCTGGTTAAGAACGCGAAGGTTTCAAGTTGTCGCCGCCACTCCACATACTGAGAAACTCTTCTGGGACGTTGATCTGACTGGAAACACGGCCATTGTCGTGGGCACCGAGCAGTATGGACTCAGCAACGTGTGGCTCAATGAATCCCAACTGAAGGTGAAGATTCCCATGCTCGGACAAGCCGACTCGCTCAACGTTGCCTCGGCAACGACCATTCTCCTCTACGAAGCCGTGCGGCAGAGAAAACGCAACTCTTGAGATAAAGCCACAGCTACAAGGTGGGTTCTTTCTTCCGATCTTCGCCAGCAATTTTCTGCTCTTCCGCCATCTTTTCAAACTTATCGCAGCTATCCGTGGCTTGCACGATCCGGCTGTCGAGACCGCAGCGCTGGGTGAATGGATTGACCACATAATGCTGGCAATAGCGGCAATTCCTGTGCTTCTCGTCAATGGCGAAGAGATCAACTTTCTTCAGGCGGTCTTCTTCCCCGAATATGGATGGCGCTCTCTTCGTTTTGAAAGGCGTCGTGTCTTCGCTGTCGTATTCGTGCCCGCAGGATACACAGGCGAATTTCTCCCCGATTTTTTTGAAGCCCTCGTACTTGGGCACGCGTCTCACCAGCGAGTCCGCACCGCAGGCGCTGCACACTATTTCAAGCGATACGGCCGCCATCATTCATGACCTCCCGACCCAAATCATAGCGACTTCACAAACCGCTCCAACTTGTCCACGCCGTCCTTGATATCGTTCATGCAGCACGCGTAGGAAAGACGGACATGCTCGTCGCTCCCGAAAGCCGCGCCGGGAACAAGAGCCACGCCCTCCTTTTCCAGCAGCCTTTCGCAAAATTCGACGGAGCCAAGACCGAACTTCGATATGTTCGGCAACATGTAGAAAGCTCCCATGGGCTTGATGCAACTGATACCACAGATAGACGTCAGCTTCCCGTACAAATAATCGCGTCTTTCGGCAAATGCCTGCTGCATTTCTTTCATACTCTCCGCCGATTCATGTCCATTGAGAGCGGCGATGGCGCCATGCATCGCGAATGTATTTGCGCCAGACGTGCTGTGACTCTGGAATGCGCAGACAGCCTTGACAAGTTCAATCGGCCCGGCAAAATAGCCGAGTCTCCAGCCCGTCATGGAGTAGGCCTTGCTGAAACCATTCACAGTTATGGTGAGGTCATAGACTTCTTTGGAAAAACTTCCAATACTTACTTGTTCGACGCCGTCATAGACCATTTTCTCGTATATCTCATCGGAAATAATGTACACGCCATGTTTCACTGCCACCGCTGCCAGTGATTTCAGTTCAGCGCAGGAGTACACATTCCCAACCGGGTTGCAGGGGCTGTTTATGACAAGGGCCTTTGTCCGGCTTGTGATGGCGGCTTCGAATTCGGCTGCGGTCATTTTAAAGTCATTCTTCTCGCCGGCATTAACAAAAACGCATTTGCCTCCGGCTATCTTTACCATCTCCGGATAGCTGAGCCAATAGGGAGCAGGAATGATGACTTCATCGCCTTCCTTGCAAAGCGCCATGAAGATATTGAAAAGCGAATGCTTGGCGCCATTGCTTATGACAATCTGTGCGGCATCATACTTGAGGTTATTTTCCCTGGCCAGTTTATCGGATATGGCGCAGCGCAGCGCCTGGAGCCCGGCCACGGGCGCGTATTTCGTCTGTGCCGCGCTTAGAGCGTTCACGGCGGCCAACTTGATGTGCGCCGGCGTATCAAAATCCGGCTCGCCAGCGGCAAAACTATAAACTTTACGTCCTTTTGCTGTCAGATCTTTGGCCTTCGCCTCCATGCCAAGCGTTATTGATGGGGTTATGGCCGCTATCCTCTCGTTCAAACTCGTCTTCTTCATTATCCTCGATTACTCCATTTCAATTGTGATGCCCCAACAATTGACCAGCTTCCCAGTCGCGACAGTATTTTTCCACAAGCGATTTTATTGTATCTTCCTCGACTTTGACGATCGCCAGCTCCCTCTTAAAGCTCTCACGCGAATCCGAGGCATGCGCGGCATTGACCATTATATCCTGCCCAAACTCGCGCCGGACAGAGCCTGGACTCGCCTTGTTCGGATCGGTTGCGCCAAGAATTGCACGTATCTTCCGCACAGCGTCAAATCCTTCATAGACAAGCGCCAGGCACTCCTCACTGCCTCTCACGGATTTCTCCGATGCCGAGCATTCCGACGGCTTGTAGCCTGTCATGAATTTCACTATGCTTTCGAACTGGGATTCAGCAAACAGCGGGCCAAGTTGTTTGCAGATGCTTTCCATCGCCGCTTGGGGCACTTCAAATCCGAACTCCCTGGTGAGTGCGCCGGCGACTCTCGATGCACCAAACCCGGCGAACTTCTGGCTCAGCACTTCCTTGACCGGCCCATAAAAATCCTCTGCCTGCGCCACGGTCATGTGGAATTTCTTGACTCCGACAATGCGCAGTCCGGAGCTGGAAAGCAGGTCAATGATCGAACCGGGCCGCGCACTGTGAAAGCGGAAATTATCCGGTTTGAGCAATACCAAAGTTTTCTCAATGTCCGTCCCCTGCGACACGTCGCCAGCGTGGCTTATGATTCCTCCGTCCTTTTCAGAATAACGCGCCCACAGGCTGAGCGTTGCCATCATTCGCGCATGGTTCGGAGCGACAAGTACAGCCGGTTCGAAATATTGAACCTTGCCCTGATCGTCCACAATGTAATCGCCGTATGTGTCGCGGATCGTTTCGCCACTGGCCGCCGTGGAGGCAGCACTGCCTGTCACGCGCCAGATTCTCGCAACGGCGTCTTCACCCTCGAACACAAGAAGCATGACTCGCCGCGGTTTACCCGTGACCGGATTTGGGCAATATGATCTCAAAATATAATCGGCAATAAGGTTGCAGGTTTCCGTGTGATCGGGATCGGCATTTCTGACCAATTCGGAATACTCCCTGACCAGTTCGATACTGGGTCCAAACATGCGCGCACCGACCAGATCGAGATCCGTGCGGCCTATGAAACGGGCGATCACCCCGCCTGTCCTCGACTTGGATATCGTGTAAGGATTGATCAACGTAAATGCGAGCTCTTTAGCCATTTTCACCTCTGTTATGTGCAACCAGACAAATTGCCGCACACAATACGCAGCCATCTTCATCCTGTCAAATCCGATCAAAGCGCGATGCCATAATTTAGCTGGAACCGAAACGAAGATGCTCCGCTCCAACCTTCAATTGATACTATGACTATCGCATCACGCTCAAGGCAGAACAACGGCGCGGTAGAAACGGGTGACAAAACCAGCGGCGTGGGTATCTATTATGGAAAATGGACCGTCGAGAGGAATGTTAGTGGCAATGTCCTGCCATTGGAAGAGATTTGTCGAGGCACGAATGACCACGGTCTGGCCCGACTCCGCGAGCAGATCGGCGCGAATGTTGCCACCTGTCGACACGATATTTACAAAGCCCGGCTCGGGTTCGGCCAGACGCCCGAGCCGCAAGCCATTTCCGTAGCTGCCAACCCACAATTCATTGCTGTCGAAGGGGTTGAACACCATGTGTGTCGAAAAAGCGAACGAATAATTCGTGAGCGACATGAAATTAGGCAGACTTGCATTGGCATTGGCGGAATACCACAGCCCCTGAGTTTCGGTCGTCAGATACAACTCGTTGGAATTGGAAGGATTGAATGTGCACGATTCTACCGACTGGATATTCGTAGTAATACAAGTCCACGAAACTCCGCGGTCCTTGGTTCGGTAGAGACCGCCTTTGCCAGACGAATTTCCCCATTCGCCCCACACGCCAGCGTACCATACCCTCTGGCTGGCATCGTTCGGATCAAGCACCAGATCCTTCACATAGTACTGCATGTTGGTGGCGGTTCGATCCAGCCACGAGACTCCGCCGTTCGTGCTGACAAAAACGCCTGACACAGCGCCGAAGTTCTGGGGCGAACCTGACAGTCCTCCGGAATATGAACAGGCCAACGTGCCGTCGTTCAGCACGCGAATCCGGTAGGGATGCCCACGTGTGCGGGGCGGAACTGCGAGCCGTCCCCACGTCGAAGCGGCGCCTGCGCCAAGGTTGGTTGTTACATAGATGCCGCCGACTGAGCTGTTCACAACACAGGCATAGAGCCTGCTTGGATGCACAGGATCCACGCACAGGCCGTAAACCGGTTTGGTAAAGTCATGCAACACCTGCCAGCCCTTACCGCTATTGGTTGAGTAGATGACTGCGCCGTTGCCGCCATCAATCGCAGAATCAGTCAGGTATCTGTCCCATGCGTAGAGATCGTGGACGGACGAAGCGGCTGCATACAGGAAGCCGTTGGTCGGATGGCGAATAGCTTGATAAGTGCTGTTGTATGTCAAGCCGGTGGGAAACAACCATGATGCTCCGCCGTTCGTGGTCAGGATGCCGCGCATGTCCGTGAACGACGCAAAGGCGATATCGTTGGTTGCCCATTCAAGATTCCAGCAGGATGTATTCTCCAAGCCAATCCCGTGATAGCTCTTCAGCTTGTCTGTCGGCGAGTTGGTGGCGTTTAGATCCGTGGGATAGGTGTAGATCGCGCTCCATGTGAGACCGCCGTTTGTTGTCATGTGCATAAAGCCAAGATCGGAGATAATGGCCAGATTCGGCATTGATGGGCAGACGCTGAAACCCTCGGCAAATTCGCCATATGTCCACTTGAGCCAGTTCCACGAGCCAGGATCGTCGCCCTGCCAGCCGGTGGCGATGTTGGCGTTGTTGTCAGTAAGGAACACCTGTTGCCACGACGCGCCGCCATTTGTCGTGAGCGCCACCATGGGCGCATCCGCATCCGAGCCGCCAGCCACATAAGCCGTCTGTATGTTGTTCGTCGCCATGCTGATAAAGAATGGATAAACTCCTGAGATGCCGTTGGTAACCGGCGTCCAGGAGGAAGAAACACCGTAATCCAGGCGATAGATCGAGTGATAGAGGCTGTAGTCCGAACTACCGACCCCCGGATACACGTCGCCCGATCCAAGCGTGACACCAAAAAGCCGCGTCGTGCCGCCGCTCTTCGCACCGGCAAAGGAGACCAGACCTTCATTCGATGGAATACCGGGAATAGCTGATAGCGCAAACGAGACGCCTCCATTGGTTGAGACGAGCAGCCCCGGCCGGGTTCCCACAAAGATTCGCAAACCATCGAAAAATGCTCCAGCGATGAAGAAATCGTTGGTCGTATACCTGGCATTGAATGTGGCTCCGCCGTCATTGGAGAAATAGAGTGTTCCGTAGTCCGAGACAAGCACACGGTTGGTGCTGTTAACATCGGCGAGCAGGCTGTAAGCACCGCCGTACGTCGGATCGCCCGGCAACGACAGCCACGTCTTCCCGCCATCCGCACTGCGAACCGGTGTGGACCCGTTCAATGTGTAGAGGACATTCGGATCGGATGTGAATTGAAGTGGATAGAGACTGCTCTGGCCGAGGACCTGGCGGAAATCCAGCGTTTCCCATGACAAGCCCTCGTTCGCGGAATGGAACGTATCCCCCATATCCGACGACACGAACAATTCGCTGGGATTGTGTGGACTGATCGCCGGCCCAAAGAAAGCGCCACCACCGCCCGGCCCCCGCGAAATCCATTGTGCCGGCGGCGCGCCGTCAGCCGACACGGAAGATGAGAGCGCGACAACAAGAACGATGTAATGGATAAATCTCTTCATTCTCATCCAAGAGCAATCTGATTCTATTTGGCAACCTTCATATCCGAGGAACTTTGCCACAACACCGTATGTAAGCATCTGTCGATTATGGGCTGCGCCAATCAAGATTTTACCAAATCTGAAGTGCGCGCATCGGCCACGAATTATTGTCACTGAATTGTCGCATTATATGATGATTCTTTCTTTTTATCCCGGCGGCATGATGCCGAGCTTGAACGTAGAAAGCTGAGCCACCGCCGACTCGCGATGTGAACCGCGACAGCGGAACGGCAAATCTCTTCAGCCTGTGGTTCGAAAGTCTCCTGTTTATCATCGTCAGAACAGAGGGGGCCAAACCTTTATACCCTCAATCATCATCGTTTCCACGTCGTAAGGAGCGATCTGTCCACGGTAGATGGTGCGTGTGACCGGCTCACCTTCCGTCCGTTCTCCCCACAATCGCGCAATGCGTCGGGCTTCTTGAACATCCGTCGTGTCGATAAGGATGTTCGTATTCTTGGGGCTATTCCGAAAACAGACCCGCATCTCAATGACTTTCTGCAATGCTATCATCCTTTCTTCTGCTTTCCGAACGTCCGTGTGCATGCTGGCGAGCTTTGCGAGACTACCATGGCACACGTTGGCAGTTCATGGTCCCACAACTTGGATCCTCGCTTCATACTTGTCCACAATCACTTTCGTTTCGTGCAGTTTCCCGTATGCCCTGTTGGATGGCAACGTTTTTCCGCCAGAGATCCGCCACGGCAACGATGCATAAACCAGAGTCCACTGGTTGGAATTCTCTGTGACATTGACCGGATCAGGGATTCCATCTTCTCTCGGCCACAATTTCTGAACGAGGTCACGAGACTGTCGGAGAGCGATCTCTCTGGAGACTCCAGGGCTCTGCCGATTCACGATGGTCTGTTCGGTTTTGATCGGGTGAGCCCTGTTGCACCCGGCGATGAAGCACGCTGCAACGATCATTATTGTTATGATTCTCATCTTCTGCTCTGCCAACATATCACGCTTTACAATTAAAACGACCCAGGTATTTTCCAATCGAACCTGGGTTCGCGGCAATCTCCTCGGAGTTCGAAGCAATCGAACCGGGGTTCCCGAGCTTCGAACCTGGGTTCGTGATGTTAGAATCTTGAGCCCTGACCTTCGAACTCAGGATGGAAGGCTGCCGGTCAAGGTTGTTCCCCATCCCTCCGAGGTGGTTTGCGGTCGAACCGTGGTCGGTGGCATGTCTTCATGAGCCGCGCATGTTCAGGGCAAGTTCAGCCGGGGAATCGAATCGTTCGATGTACGAATGGACAAGACCGAAAACTCTTGCCGCAAGACGAGCCACAATCTAGTTTGTGTTCATGTCGTCATCAGCATACTTGATTTTCGGCGGCGATGAATACCGTGTCACCGCCAAGACTAAGGAGACCATCAATTCTCTTCTTCCCGCGGCGGAACAGGATTTCGGGCTGGAAAACGTTGATGGTGCTGTGGACACGGTTGATGCCGCGATCACAGCCATAGGCCGCTGCGTCGAAGCCATTACGACGCGCGGAATGTTAGGCGGCAGAAAAGTCGTCTGGTTCAGGGATGTCAGCTTTCTGGCCGATAATTCGACCGGGAAATCCGAAACTGTCAAATCCCGGCTCGCCGATCTCGTCTCGGTTATGGAGACCGGTTTGCCTACAGATCATGTGCTGGTGATAAGTTCGCCAGGCGTTGACAAGCGATACGCTTTCTTCAAGGCATGCCAGAAAATCTGCACGGTCCATGAATTCGCCATGCTGGAACAGGGATTTGCCGCCGAGAAACAGGCGGCAGAACGCCTGGACGAAGCGATCAAAAAGTTCGGCTTGAAGATGAATTCCGACGCTCGCGCGGCGTTTCTCGAAAGAGTCGGCATTGACACCAGGCACATCGCCCGTGAAGTCGAGAAACTGTCCGTTTATCTCGGACAGAAACGGGATATTGCTTTGGCGGATATTCAAGCCATTGTCACAGCTTCTCGCGAATCCAAGGCATGGGATCTTTCCGACGCATTCGGGAAGAAGGACCTTGGCTTGGCCCTTGAGGTGCTAAGGCGATTGACGTGCCAGGATGTGTCGCCCTTCATGCTTATTGCCATGATCGAGAGCAGAATCAAGGATCTCATGATATTCCGCCAGGCGATTGACGCCCGCTGGCTTTCTGTCAGCGATTCCGGGCGCGGCGGCTCCGCGATCAAGTGGCATGAGCTTCCACCGGATATTGAGAAGATATTCTCCGAATCTTTTGAAAAGGATCCGCGGGCCATTCATCCGTTTCGCGCCGGATTGCTGGCTTCTCAGGCTGGCAAGTTCACGCAGCGTAAACTCGCCAACTGCCAGAGGATGGCGATAGAAACCCACGAGAAAATGGTGTCAAGCTCACTTCAGGACAGCATGATTCTGGAGCTTATGCTCATCCGGATGTTGTCGTAGCAGGAACGACCCAACACCTCTGGGGCCGGCGCGCCCACGCTCCGGTGTCAAAAGGGAACAACAGGGACGATGGCGTCCCGGCTCCAGAACCACAGACGCCAACCCTATTCGAAACGCCACTCACCCCACGTCGTTGGATATAGCCATGCTTCTGTGGGATCGTCGTTGACAATGTTTGCGAGCTTGTTGGACCAGTACGTGCGCGCAATGTCCGCCCTGCCATGCACATCCGCCGATATGATTCCAGCGTCACCCCGCAAACTCATTCCCGCTCTCGGAGCAAGGCCAATGGATTTCAGCGGTATGGCGGCCTCAAGCCGACAATGAGTCTCATCAACCCTCACAGACACCTGCGCGTCAGGCATGATTTCGACGCTGTCGAACAATCTTTCACCAACCGGCGATCGGTATTTGACCGCTTTTTCCACTGTCGCCGCCGGATCGAGCGGCTTCATCAGGACCGCAACGGGCCTGTCGCCAAGTCGCGAGAAGACGATTCGAACATCGGAGGGCAGCAAGCCCGACCGTTGCGCCGCTGTCTGCGGGTTCACATTGAATTGGATGTCCATGGCATCGCCAGTTTTGAAAAGGCGTCTAAAATCCCTGCCTTCGTTTTGCCACGGATCAGGTTCTTCAACCTCGAACAAAACGTACAGATTAACGTCATCATATGCGACCTTTGCAGTGCCTCGGCTCGGGGTGCCTTCGCGTTCGATAGTCATCGCGGGAATCCCGCTCCAATCCATGGATTTGGCATCAATCCTCGGCGAGGCTGCAAGCCTCTTGACAGTGTATGCAGGCGCTGAGGCATTTACAGAAACACACGCAATGTTTTCCTGCTCGGCCTTTACGAGCAGAACTGGATCAACATCAAGCCTGACGCCCTGGCATCTTCGTATGGTGTCGAGCCCGTGAACCTGAAGAATCGTCGCCGCATTACCGGCCATCGCATTGACCAGCCGAATAACACCATCGCTTTGTATCCCGAACCAACCGTTGAAAGACTCATTCCCCTCGCTCATGCTGTCCATTTGCATTCCCTTGATTTTCTTCTCGGGCTTTTCGGGCATTGATACCGGTGATAAGCGTGAATCCGAAAACAACGCGCCTACATAAAGGCCGTCTGTGGTAAGAAAGTAATCCTCTCCAAGATTTCCGCGTATCGCTGCAATAGTGCCGATGTCACTGTTGATATGGGCTGTCCCGATTAGTTTGACCGGCTGAATCATCATCCCCGGCTTCGGCATCGGCGCCTGTGCCGTCTGGCCGACATGAAAACACGACGGATACTCCCAGGAAACGATGCTCGACTTGGTATCCAAGCACCGCAACCATCTCGATCCCTCATGTCCGTTTTGACTCAACACTAGCAGTCGCCCTTCATCGCTCACCGGCGCAAGGTCGCCGCCATCATGCATACCAAACTCCGTTATTCCTTCCTTCCCATACAGCGGCGCGCCATCATCCGTGAAACCTTGCGGACGATAACATGTCAGGCCGTCGACAAAGATGCACAGATCCCCGCCAATACGACCGCCAATGCCATCACCCAGCTTCAATCTCGCTTGTGGCCCATGCCCGTCCTTATTGATCGAATCAGCCGCAATGATTACACATTCGTCGAGTGTCAGTTGTCCATCTTTGTTCTTGTCGTTCCAGATGAGCCCGTCGCGCAGATTCATTCCGGCGAATTGGCCCGACGGCTGAAGGTCGTTTTTGCCGCTCGTATCCCGCCAGTCTATACGCCCGGAAAGCTGATACACCTGGCAAAGCGCAGCTACCGGTTGCCAGCCACCGTTCCGCTTCATATAAACGACCTGCGGCCCGTCGTGAGAATAAAGGTACGTTCGTTTTGTGCCGCTTGCTTTCGATGTGAATATTTGTGCTCCCGCCGGTGATGGAGATATGGGAAAGTATTCATTTTTTACCGCATCAGGAACCCACAGCACGCGCGTCAGATCCCATGTCATGTGTTTGCGGTTCAGTTTGAACTCGCACGGGCCGTAATATCCTAAATCCGGGTCCTCATCGTGCAGGTATGCGCCCACACCCGAGTGGGCGGCATTTCCGATATAGTCACACACCAAACGCCCATCCCTGCCCCATACCGACACGCGCCTCGGATATTCCGAGCTTTCGGCAACCCATACACGGCCTTTGTCGTCGACAGCCACTGAACTCATTGCGCGCATGCCGTTCTTCTCAAACTCACCACGAATAGGACGCCCGCCCTTTATGCCGCAACTGTAGGCCGACTTTCCGTCTGGACGGAACGCCTTCACCTGACAATCCGGCCCGCAGTCGGCAACGACGATATTGCCGTCACGATCAACAGCCATGGCTGTCGCCTGTGTAACTCCCGGCGTCGGCACTGGCAACAACGTCCCTATATCAAGATCAATTTCCCTGACGCCGCCGTCCAGCAGTGCATAGAGTTTTCCATTAGAGCCGAACGCCACCCCTTGCGGTTTCGGCGCATCAATGGTCTTGATGAGCTTCGCCGTCTCGGCATCCAGAAGCGCAATTCTTCCGTCGCTCAAAGCAAGAACCAGTCGATTCCCGTGCACCGACATGCCTGTGACATTGCCAACTGCATTCGTGCTGTCGAAAATCTTCTGCATGGAAATCACGGGCCAGGGCTGTCCCTCCACGACAAAAGGCTGGCGAGAACCATCCTGCACTGCAATTCGCGCCAGACCGGATTTTCTCTCGTCCGGTTCGTTCAGCATGCAATCGACATATTTCTCATCCGCCGCCAGCGCCGTCACGCCATGGCTTTCACCCCAGCGTTTCTGTCCGCGCACATCCAGCCCAATGATTCCGCTGCCGGCAGCACAGGCTTCCCACCCGATAATCATCCATTTGCCTGCAACAGCCAGCAGATGTGGC
Source organism: uncultured Victivallales bacterium (assembly GCA_964487695.1). Classification (GTDB taxonomy): domain Bacteria; phylum Verrucomicrobiota; class Kiritimatiellia; order UBA8416; family CAZASC01; genus CAZASC01. Next base: position 13,465 of record CAZASC010000004.1, on the reverse strand, counting down.
GGGCAAAGATCGGAGCCCCACGCGCCGCTGCCGTCGTTGGTAGCCCAAGGAGGATTGCCGGGATTATAGAAAGACATTTCGTAAGTGGCGCTCAGTCCTTTGTGCGTAAGCGCCACGGCATAATATGACCCGGGCCGCACTAAGCCACCATGATCGTCAAGGCAATCCCATCCAACCTCGACAATGCGAATGGGACTCTTCTTGTCCTTGTTCTTAAGCTCGTAGTCAGCAGGATCAGCGTCGCCGATTAGATTCCGAACGCGGTGTCCCTGCGAATCGTTAATGGTGATCGTGAATCGTTTTGCGTCAGCTGGAATCGCGATCCGTATCGGCAGAATTCCTCGAACAAGTTCTTTTCGAGTCGCAAACGACTCAGACGGCGGAGTCGAGTTGCCCGTGGCTGAAACGGTATTGCTCACCCGATTCTCCGCCGGCTCGCCATACGCCACAGAACATATCGCCAAAGCAAGAAAGTGCATCAGCGCGAATGAGCGGAAAACGGACGGCGACACGCCGTCTCTCCCACATAATTCCAACTTCGCTGGATGCTCCCCATTTTTAACGCTTTTCTTCATGCCTTTCCAACTGAACAAATGATTGGCTACAAACTCTTGCTGGACTTTGCTCTGCCTGGCTTCTTTCCTTCCGCAAGCTGTATCCTCGCCAGCCTAACGGCTTCGTGGAGTTTCTGTTCCAGTTCCCTCTGCGGCAATGCATCGGTCAGGTAGGATGCCACTTTTATGCCGCTGCCTTCCATGTCGAGAAGTCGAACCGTTTCTTCCTTCTTGCCTGCGCACAGGATCAGGCCAATGGGACTGTCTTCGCCCGGGCGACGTTCATATTTGTCCAGCCAGCACAGGTAGAATTCCATCTGTCCCTTATCTGCAGGCTTGAAGTCTCCCAGCTTCAATTCAATGGCGATCAGTCTCTGTAGACGACGGTGATAGAAGAGCAGGTCGAGGTAATAATCGTCGCCATCAACTGTTATCCGTTTCTGCCGTTCGAGAAACGCAAAACCGACGCCGAGTTCAAGAATAAATGCCTCCATTTCCCGGAGAATGGCAGCTTCGATATCCTTCTCGGCATATGTGTTTTTGAGACCGAGGAAATCCAGAAAATACGGATCCTTGAATACCAAGTCTGGCGTCAATTTATCCTCTTCTCGCAAAGACTTGATTTCCTGTTCGATGACTTTCTCAGGCTTCTTGGCGACTGCCGTACGTTCATAAAGCAAGTGGCTGATCTTGTGTTCAAGAGTTCTGGTGCTCCAGCGCTCAATCCGACACATCTCGGCATAGAAATCCCGCTTTAACGGATCATTCATCGGAATTATCTGCCGAAAGTGTGTCCATCCCAATTGTGTCCGCAATGCGGACACAATTGGGATGTCCGGAAAGACTTCCGCAAACCGGATCATCCGAAACAAGTTCCTCTTCTCAAATCCCCGCCCAAACTCACGCTCTAATTGTCGCCCCACTGCGGCGACAATCTCCTGTCCGTATTCCGCCCGTTTCTCCTTGAGAATGTCTTCCCTTATGCGCCTGCCGACCTGCCAATACATCATCACCAAAGTGGAATTGACCTGCCGGGCAACATTCTGCCGGGCATCATTGATCAGACTGCGCAAATCGTTAAGCAGAGCAGGCGTAAAGGGTACAGCAGCATTTCTTTTCGCCGGTAGTTGTAAATCCGTCTTCTTTTTAACCTTCATTCTCTGCCCTCCCAACCATTAGAGGAATTTTGTTCATTGTCTCTTTAGACAAACAGGGGCATGCTCCCACACAAGAAATGTGCAACTCTTCACTGGAAACGGCAAGGCGAATCAATGGTATTTTCACACCGCTCTCACTGTGTCGCAGGGAGAACAACGTCAGGCTGAACCACGCTGCCGCTTCGGAAGCTTGGTGCATTGCTTCTGCTGAATCAGCATCTTCAGCTTCGGTGGTATTTCCCGGCAACCACAGTGCCGGGCATGAGCAACATGCCATACGACGCGCTGTTCAGTGGTGGCGCGCGCCGGCATCGGATGTTTGGAATGCCATGTAATGTTCATGACCATTCAGTGATGAAGTCAACTTTCAGCATTCAGCAATGTCTTTTGTAAGGTTCGATGTTCTTCAACTCAACCATGCGCCGTTTGATGTCTATTTCCTGCATGGAGGCTACGAAGCTGATGTAGGCTTTTTCAAAATCGTCAGGCGCGGCATTTAGAAACGTTACAAAAAACGGAACATCGGCTGCCGTCACGAAATTCATGTCCAGCATCTCAAGTTCCGTCAGGGCTTCACGTGCTGTGGAGAAACCGTTTTTCGGATCAACGTCGTCAAAATCAAGTCCATCCTCCGAGGAAAATAGCTCCTGTGCCCACTTGTGCATTTCCGCTGGCGTGATCTTGCCGTCCGCCCATTCTGCAAGCTTTTCCAGTATCGTTATCCTGCCTACCTTTGTCATGCCAGTCATTCCTTTTTCGATGCTCTTTGGTTTCTATCAAGTCGCCGCCCTATTGGCAAATAACAAGGAAGCCAGTTTTACAGCAATTCAGGATGCCCGTCGTTTGCGGCGGCGCTTTTTCGGCGGCTCCGGTTCCGGCGCAGGAGCCGGCGTCGCCTGTACGGGCGGTTGCTTGCCACGAAGTTCGTACAGAAAACGGGAAGGAATTGTGCTGGCGCGCTGTCCGTAGCGGGCGCGACTGCCGGTGTACGTGAGCGTGAGACGGCGCCGCGCCCGCGTGATGCCCACGTACGCAAGACGCCGCTCTTCCTCGATGCCGCCGTCTTGGATGGACCTTGCGTGCGGGAGCAGGCCTTCTTCCATGCCCACGAGATAGACTTCACCAAACTCCAGCCCCTTGGCTGAATGCAAGGTCATCAGCGTCACACGGTCGGGGCGGGATTCCGCTTCGTCCTTGGTTTCTTCGGTAGCTGAAAGCGCCAGATCTTCCAAGAAACTGGTCAGATTCGCATTCTTCCGCTGCCGTACGTGCATTTCGACCATGTTCATGATCTCATTGATTGCGTCCCAACGCTTTGTGCGAGTTCCTTCATCCGGATAGCAGCGGACAATCTCGTCGCCATACCGCACATCGCGCAGCAGGCACTTTACCAATTCCACGAGCTGCGGGCCGGAGGTCATGTTGCGAAAGCTTTCCAATATTCCGAGGAATTGCTTCACAGCGGACACCGATCCGGATGGAAGCGTCGGGAATTCCGTGCCGCGCCGGAACACGTCGGCCAATTGCAGACGCTTCTCTGCGGCGACAGAGAGTGCCTTTTCCACGCTTGTGGTTCCAACGCCGCGCGGAGGAGTGTTTATCACACGCAAGAGCGATAATTCATCCGCAGGGTTTGCGATCAACCGAAGATATGCGAGAACATCCCGGACTTCCTTGCGATCGAAGAACGACATGCCGCCGACCAGATTGTAGGCGATGTTCTTCTGCCTGAGCTGCATTTCGAAAAGACGCGGCTGCACCTGCGTGCGGAACAAAATCGCAAACTCGCCCAGCGGTGAGTTGGTTTCCCTGACACGCTCGATAATGTCATCGACGACGAACAGCGATTCCATTTCCTCGTCGTCAGTCCTTGTAATGCGTATCGGAGCCCCGCTGCCGGCCGCTGAGCGCAGGGTTTTCTCGTGTCGCGAGCCATTGTTCCGGATCACCGCGTTTGCACCTTCAAGGATCTCGTTGGTGGAACGGTAATTCGTTTCGAGCCGCACGACAACGGTCTTTGGGAAATCCTTCTCGAAGTTGAGGATTTTCGACACGTCCGCGCCCCGCCATCCGTAAATCGATTGATCGTCGTCACCGACCACGCAAACATTCCGGTGTTTCCCGCCGATCTGCTTCACGATCTCGTACTGCGGGCCGTTTGTATCCTGGTATTCGTCTATGAGCAGGTGCTGATAGCGCTTCCGGAACGACTCCAGCGTTTTCGGATCGTCGAATAGTTTTACCATGTACAACAACAGATCGTCAAAATCCAGCACACCGCTCGCGTGCAATCCGCGGTCATACTGCTCGTACACACGACCAATGGTGTCCTCCCAGTCATCGCTCGACCCAATCAGGGCTTTGGCGGCTATCAGGCGGTTTTTCAACAGCGACACCCTTGCGAGGCATACGCTGGGCTTTATCTTTTGCTCCTGAATTTGCAATTGGCGCATCGCCTGTTTGATTGCAACCAACTGGTCGTCCGCGTCGCAGATACCGAAATTTTTCCGTATGCCGGCCTTCTCGCCGAATTGCCGCAGGACTCTTACGCAAAAGGAGTGGAACGTGCCGACAGTGAGACCTTCGGCTGCGGGGCCGGGCACGAGGCGGGCGATACGTTCCTTCATTTCACCGGCAGCCTTGTTGGTAAAGGTCATGGCCAGGATCGAGGTGGCAGGAACGCCCTTGGCTATCATGTGTGCTATACGGTGGGTGATCACCCGTGTCTTGCCAGTCCCGGCTCCAGCCAGGACAAGCAACGGGCCGGTGATCGTTGTCACGGCAATTCTTTGCGCCTCGTTGAGACCTTCCAGAAGTTTACTCATCGGCTATGCTGTTCCGTTCTTTGAGGGGTGAAGGCTCACTTCGAGTGCGCCATGATTTTCCGTCGCGCTTCGAGCAGGAAAGGAACATATATGCCGGATTTGAAATCGGGATATGTCCACTCGAAAAAAGCGCAGCCATTCTTTTTGAAATTGAGCGTCACCTCGGCGTAGATTCCGTCGCCCAGGTAGATCCTGTGGGCAAAATCCTTGGTTGTAGCCAGTACAAGCTTCACGGGTGTGACATAGCCAGGATCGAGATTAATCCTGCGCTTAATTGAATCCACGGTTTGCACTGCCAGCTTTCTCTCGATACCGTTGGTTTCGATTTTGATACTAGCCAGCCGCATCGGGTCAATGGGCCGGTCGAACGACACGAATTTACGCAACAGTCCAACGCCCATTTCGGATGAATAGTAGTCAGTGTAGTTGAATGGGAACAGTTCGCTTCTGATATCAATAGCGCCGAACATGCCTTCCATCTCCTGTTCGGTCTGCCGTATCAAGCGTTCATCGGCTGAAATCATGCCGCAGACAAGCTTTACCGGTTCAACATTTCTTTTGTCACCCATGCCCTGCCAACCCTAAACATTTTCGACCTTGGTTTTTCCGCAGCATGCCTTGAGACATACTCCACAAATATGCTGACCCACAAACGAAATGTGCGTGGCTTCCTGCAACCGCGCGAAACAAGCCGAAAGATTGAAATCTTCTTTCTTCCCGCCAATCGCCTTTGCCGGACAGGCCGCGACGCAGGCCATGCAATCCCCGCACTCCGCATCGGCATATGGCGCATCGGGTTCGAGCGGCATGTCCGTAAGCACCGATACGTATCTCACTTGCGCACCGTATTGAGGATGGATCAGAAGCGTGCTCCTGCCGATGAAACCAATGCCGGCGGCCAAGCCAAGGAGCTTGTGCGAAATATGACCACGCATGGGATCTTTTGTAACGATCTGAGATGCAGGTATCGCGACTGCCCTGAACCCGGCGTCCTGAATCATGTCAGCAATGAGCATGGCAACGTTGTCGAGCTGGTAGTTGACCTGCCGGTAATTATGAAAGTATAGCGGCGTCGGTCTATCAACGATATCTTCAAGGACCGAACGCTGGAGTCTTACGCCAAAGACGATTGCGCGTTCGTATTCGCCTGAGAGACGACTGAACAAGTCGGGCTTGTTCGTTTTGAGGCCCGGTAAATCTGCAATCCCGAACGCTTTTGCCCCCATGCCGCGGGCGACTCGCTCCAGTTCTTGGCGATAATCCTTGATTCGCGCAGTCATGCTTCCAAACATATCGCATCTCCTCTCAGCTTATCAAGCAGACACTGTAAACAGTCAGATTAACTACGTCACAAAAGTGGAGTGGACGATACAAATGAGATGCTATATTATGGTTGGCGACATGAAAGGTATCTGAGGACATGGCAAAACATGTTACAGTCAGAGTTTCCACATTGATAACTCGCCAAAAGAAAGACTGCGAAAAGAATCGCACTACCCAAATGTCCAGAACGCTGGAGATTCCCGTCAAAGCCATCTTCGGCAACGTCGCGGCGGAAAGTGCGGCATACCTGGACATCGCCTGTCCCGGTCTTGAGCCCCGGACAGTTTCGCTGGGAAGGACCGACATTCTTTTGGGCCGGGATGAAGATTGTCAAATCTGCCTGCCGGCCCCGAACGTCTCTCGAAAGCACTCCATGCTGAGCTGGAATGGCGAAGACTATATCATCGAAGATCTTGACAGTACCAACGGCACGTTTGTAAACAATGTGAACATCAGGCGGTGCGTATTGCGGAATAACGACCAGATAAGCATCGGACTTGCCCTGATTGTTTTTTCGCAACACAGGGCAGCGGAAAAAACATGAACACTGGAAATACCGCAAAAATGCTGGTCACATTCTGGGGCACCCGCGGCTCCGTATCCACGCCCGGGGCAAGGACAGAGAAATACGGCGGGAATACTCCGTGCGTTTTTGTGACGCACGGCGACACCATGATCATACTCGATGCCGGGACCGGAATCAGGGACCTTGGCTATGAGTTGTCACGCCACGTTCAAAAGCATGGGAAAAGCCTGAAACTTCATCTGCTTCTCAGTCATACCCATTGGGATCACATTCAGGGACTGCCTTTTTTCAGCCCGGCATATATGCGGGGCACGAAGCTGATCATAGGCGGAAGCCCCAAGAAAGGAACTTTTCTCGAATCCATCTTGGTGGGCCAGATGGACTTGAACTACTTTCCCGTCGGAATGAACGAGCTGGCTGCCGATCTTTCCATCAAGGAGTTCTCAAAGGCGAAAATCAAGATCGGCTCCGTCACGGTGGAATGGCAGGAACAAATATGCCATCCCGGCGGTTCAGTCCGGTATAAGTTAAGCGTCAACGGAAGAAAGATTGTTTATGCCACCGATGTGGAACTCGACAAGATTTTCAGGAATGGTCCCGGCGCCGTGAAGAACAGGCTTGCGCTTGGACGGGAATATCGTGCCTTTATCCGTGGCGCAGACCTGTTGATCGCCGACGGTCAATACGCAGGCGAGGAGTATTCTGGCAAGATTGGATGGGGCCACTCGTCCATTCCGCTGCTTCTGGACGTTGCCCACAAGGAAGGCGTCAAACAGCTGGCTGTCTTCCACCATGACCCGCAACATTCAGACGTGATTCTTGACCGTTTGTGCGCTGACTACGGTCCAAAGTACATGGCGAAAACTCCGTCCATGAGCGTCTTCTGGGCAAGGGAAGGTATCACACTGGCCATATGATGGAAACCTGCTGAAACCGGCGCTTACTTTCCAAACACAAACGTCCCAAAATGCCGGTAGTCGTGAAAAGTCACATTCACGTCAGGACACCATGCCCATTGCGAAGGTTGGCCGTCGTCGTAATCTATCCTGTACATATTGGCGCGCCAGCGAGTGCCCGGCCCGGGAATGTCCGGTATCACCGCAGTGAGCAATGCGAACGGAATAAAGAACTCGGCCGTCCATTCCTCAATTTGAGCCAGTGGCAACTTCTCGCCTCCGCGCACGCTCGTCGCCCGCCTGATCAGGCGTTCGCCTTCGTAATGCCATGGCCGCCAGCCAAAGAAATTGCCGTTCCTGTTTGGAACAACGATCGGAAGCTCAAGGCCAAGCGGCGATATTTCATACTCGAAGTAAAGAGGATGATTTTCGTCAGGCCATAGGAAAATTTCAACGACATCCTCCTTGTAGATGTTTTCGAAGTCCTTTGTTCTGGTGCATGTGATGCGCTTGTCGTTGCAATTCATCAGGAAATAGATGCCTAGATGCGAATACAGAACTTTGGATCTGGTCGCATATTCCGACTTCCCTGTCCCTACTCTGACAAGCGGTTGCCATTCCACAGAATTCCATGACAGCGAACTTCCCGTGCCTGTCACCTCGAAATCGTTTGTTCTGCTTATTTCAAGTTCCATTGCGTTACCTCCTTCAGACAGATTGCCGCATTGGCCAATTTACATAGCCGCCCGTGCTGGACGCGGTTCCGTCCGCCAGCACAGCCACCGCTACGAGCTGGCTACTCGGCTTTACGAAGCCACCTCGTAGCGGTGGCTTTACCTTATGATATGCACGGACGCACGATCCAACATCTCCTTGACGGTCATGACCTAATAGCCTTTTATAGGCACATCACTCGGAGAGATACCTATGAGCATTCGACGGCGGCCAGAACTCCTATTGATGTGCTTGATGTTCACGCTAATCGCGAACATATCTTGCGGTCAATCTTTAACGAATGTGGTTTTCGTGGCATTCGACACGGAAACGACCGGCCTCGACGCTCGCTCGGGGCGTGTTATCGAAATCGGCGCGGTCAGGTTTCAAAACAGCAAGGTGCTGGGTACGACAAACTGGTTGATAAACCCCGAAATGCCCATACCATCGGACTCGCAGGAAATACATCACATAACCGACGAAATGGTCGCTGATAAACCCACGAGCAAAAAGGTACTGCCGGAGTTCATCGCTTTCATCAGAGGCGCAACGCTCCTGGCCCACAATGCCCAGTTCGACGTCAAATTCATTCGTGCCGAATTGAGAAAATGCGACCTGCCGGCGCCAGACAACGTCATCCTCGACACACTCAAGTTGTCCCGTGCGTGGTTCCCCGAAACGAAAAGCCATGAACTCGACAAACTGGTGGAATACCTCAAACTGCCAGAGGGGAAGTTTCATCGCGCTCTTGCCGATGCCGAACACGCGATGGATTTGTTTCTCACGGGTGTCAGAAAAATGCCGGAAAACACGACGTTGCAAGATGTCACGAAGCTTGCTGGAGGCGCGCTCAAATTCACAACGCCGCCACCGAAACAGCCGCATCCTTTAAGGTCAATAGAACCACCCGCAATATGAGCGGCACAACCGGCTTATTCGGGGGTCTCAACTTCTCGTTCTTTACCGGCAAAGCGGCAGATTCCCCGTTTCGCCCCCTCAATGAACGCACACATTTCGAGAACCTGGGCGGACAGACAAGCTTCGCTCCGGATGTTGCCTATTGCCTGCGGTATATTGAGCCCTGAAAAATAAACGGTCTTGAACGCCCGCTTAATGGCCGTGCGATCGTCTGCACCAATCCCGGCCCGCCTCATACCGATGACATTGAGTCCAGCCACGGAATTGAGGGCCACCGGCAGCATCGTGCAGAATGGCGGAACGTCTTTTGAAATGCCACAGCCTCCGCCAAGCATTGCGAGCCTGCCAATCCTGACGAATTGGTGAACCACGGCATTTCCACTGATGAAAGCCCGGTCGCCCACTTCAACGTATCCGGCAAGCAATGCGCCATTGGCGACAATGACATTCCTGCCAAGTTTGACGTTGTGCGCAAAATGGGAGAAGGCCATGAGGAAACAATCGTCACCGATTTCTGTGATCGTTCCTTTTTTTGTCCCGCGGTGCACGGTAACGCCTTCCCGGATCACGCAATTGGAACCGATATTGACGCTGGATTCGCAGCCTGAAAAAGAGAGGTCCTGCGGCACATCGCCCAGCACAGCGCCAGAGTGAACCTTACACTTCGGCCCGAGCGTGGTGTAACGCAGAATGCTGGCATGCGCCCCGATGACGCAGCCATCGCCAATAAAAACATCGGATTCAACACAGGCAAATGGGCCTATGGAGACGTCTTTGCCCAGCTTCGCGCCCGGATCGATGATCGCTGTTGAATGAATCATAAATCTACTCGAAATTGACGATGCCAGCTTCGCGCACGCTCATGAAATCCTTGCCATCCACACCGGATGGCTTCCCTAAAATCACATGATCCATAACCTTTATACCAACAATCCGGCCCGCTTCAACAAGTTGTTTCGTAATGCGAACATCTTCCGCAGACGGAGTAGGGTCGCCAGACGGATGATTGTGAACGACTACGACCGCAGCCACATTCAGTTTTATCGCCTCTCGAAAAACTTCCCTCGGATGCACGAGGCTCGCATTGAGAAGCCCCTTTGTAATCTCGACCGGTTTCCCTTTTAGATTATTTTTTGAGTCGAGCAGAAGCGTCCAGAAGAATTCCCTATCGAGCCTGCTTGCCTCGTGCCGGAGCGTTCTTGCGGCGTCTTCCGGTGTTCTTACGCGGTCGTGCTTCGGTGCCAATTCCTGGTTCAACCTTCTGGCCAGTTCCAGCGAAGCTTTCAATACCTGAGATTTGACAGGTCCCATCCCTCTTCCCTTCCTTGCCGCAAGCTCTTCAACTGACACTGCCGCGATCGCAGTCAGGGAACCGTATTCCTTCAGAAGGCCCTTTGCCAGCTCGACAACGCTGACACCCTTGGTGCCACTGCGTAAAATGACGGCTAGAAGCACATCGTCGGCCACATTCTCGACCCCAACGCGATCTATTTCTTCACGCGGTCGCAAACGTTCCGGTAGATCGCGCACCCGCCATGCGCTCGTTTCTATCGCATAACTCACAGTTTCTGAACCGTCATTATTCTTCGATCTCTGTTGGTCCATATTCTCCCCAATGTTTCATGACCAGACCCGCGATTCCCTGTGTATCCACGTTCTTGTTCACCTCAACCCACTTCACGTCAGCCTGATGCCTGAACCAGGTTCTCTGTCTTTTGGCTAATTGCCGGGTGCGCACAACTGTTCTGCAAATCGCTTCTTCCTGCTTGCAGCGTCCTTCAAGAATGTCAATGGCCTCGGCATAGCCTATCGCATGGTACGCTGTCTGAGAAAGAGCGCCGTGCTTTGCCAACAACGCCCTGACCTCTCCAACAAGACCGAGCTCGTACATTCGCCTGACTCTCATCTCAATGCTATTGGCCAAGTCTGAAGCTGGCGAAATCAGACCGGCCAGCGGAGCACTCCACTTTTCCGTTCTGTCCCATGTTCGGGACGCTTGTTCGAACCCCATTTCCGTTTGTTCAAGAGCCCTTATCAAACGGCGCGCATTTTCCTTGTCCTTGAGCCCATCGTAGAAACCTGAACTCCTCTCCTGAAGCACTTTCTGCAAAGCTGTAATTCCGTGTTCTTCAAGAACTTGTGCCCAGCGGGCACGGATCGCGGGATCGCTTCGAGACGCTGACGAAAGTCCGTTTGTGAGAGCTTTGATATACAAGCCCGTGCCGCCAACAACGATGGTCTTTCTTCCGGCGGCAGCGTTGCAAGCGAGCACATTGAGGGCATATTGCCGGTATTCTCCGGCGCTGAACGATTTGGTCGGGTCAACAATGTCAACTCCGTGGTAGCTGATGCTTGAGCGGACATCCAGTTGCGGTTTGGCCGTACCGATATCCATTCCGATATATATCTGCATGGAATCGGCTGAAAGGATGTCATATCCATATTTCTGCGCAATGTATTCGGCAACTTTACTCTTACCGACAGCGGTAGGACCAACAAGGAAATACGCAGAACATTCGCCGGGATCCGGCGCATTACCGAGGACTGATGTCGACACTTGCATTTTCCCCACTCATTGCGAAACAGTGTTCAGGGATTTGGGATTTTACTGTCTGAACAGTTGCTCTTATTCTTCTTTCCGTCGAACAACTGTGAAATGATATAAAGCCCGACTGCGATGCAAATTGCCGAATCTGCGACGTTGAAAGATGGAAAATGGCGTCCTTCCCCCTCGTGCCAGTGGAAATCCAGAAAATCTATGACGCAGCCCCATTTCAGACGGTCAATGAGATTGCCCACCACGCCGCCTATCATCAATCCGAGGACAATGCGGTGCATCAAGGTATTGGGGATGAGGTGGCGTCGAAAAACAATCAGCACAATCACCATGAAAAGAGACACGGCGATCAGCCAGTTGTTGAAACCGGAGAGCATTCCCCACGCCGCGCCTGTGTTCTGAACATAGACCACATCGAAAAATCCAGGGATGACTGCGACGTGTTCACCTGGGACAAAAATGTTCTTGATGACAGACTTGGAGGCTTGGTCGAGTAGAGCTATGAAGAAACTCAAGCACAGCGCCAGCATGGGATCACAATCCTTTGATCTCCTGCAACGGACGGAACTTGGGCTTGTTCTTTTCCACTTCCGACTGACAAGTCACGCACATCTTCACAAATGGCAGTGCTTCGAGGCGTGATTCGTCAATGGATTTGAAACATTGCTGACATACCCCGTAAATGCCTTCCTCCATACGCTGCAATGCTTCGTCTATCTCAAAAACGGCGTCGTGTTCGCTGCTGGCGAGAAGTAACGAGAACTGACGATCGAACGCGTCGGTGCCATCCTCCGCGAGATCTGTCGTATCGTCCCGGCTTAGGGATTCATCCTTGAGCGTCGCGATTTGCCCGGCTAGTCTCTCCCGAAGTCGGAAGAGAAGTTTTTTGAATTCATTTTTGGTCTTGGCGTCCATCTTGCTCTTTGGCATCGGACGGACTACTTCTTCTGCCACCGGAGCTTCCTTCGGGGCGGCTTTCTTTACCGTCTTCGCAACGCGAGACTCAGCCTTTATCGCGGACTTTTCCTCGCCTGCAATTGCTTTCTGTTTTTTCAAGGACTATCCTCCCTCAAAACTTTACTTAACACGAACATTTGCCTGTCCAAGCACAAGAGCGCGCGAAATTACCACATCGCCCCCGGCCATGTCAACAAACCCGGCGTAACATTTTATGTGAGATGAAAAACGTTGACGATCGATGGATATAGCCATAGCATCCGATCCGTTTTCTTCAAATGGGCGTTTTAACCCGTCACTTCAACACATAGGAGGTATCATTATGATTCGCAGTATGTGGTCGGCTATCAGAAAGTTTTTACCGGCAATGTTGGTTCTCGTTGGATCCGGGTCGCTCGCGTGCGCAAGCGAAGCGGACATCAAGATTCCCGATCTTAGCGCTGTCACATTCACAATCGCCGGTTCGGCGGTGAATGGTTTGCTGTTGATGCATATTGGGATTGTGGTTTGCGTTATAGGCCTTATTTTCGGTCTGGTTCAGTATTTCCAGACAAAGGCCCTGCCTGTTCACGACTGCATGGGCGACGTTTCGCAGACAATATGGGAGACTTGCAAGACCTACCTGCTACAGCAAGGTAAATTCCTTGCCATTCTGTGGGTGCTCATTGGCGCCTGTATGCTCTATTATTTCGGCGTTTTGCAGCACAAGAGCATGAACGAGGTCGGCGTTATCCTCATCTGTTCCATCCTCGGCATCCTTGGTTCCTACGGAGTGGCATGGTTCGGCATTCGCATCAACACAAGGGCTAATTCACGCTCCGCGTTTGCCGCGCTCCGGGGCAAACCCTGGCCGGCGCTGGCAATCCCGCTCAAGTCTGGAATGAGCGTAGGACTCCTGCTCGTGAGTGTGGAATTGTTTTTCATGATCTGTATTCTTACGTGGCTTCCAAAGGAAATCGTTGGAGCTTGCTTCATCGGTTTTGCCATCGGCGAATCGCTCGGCGCCAGCGCGCTTCGTATCTGCGGCGGTATTTTCAC
>CAZASC010000003.1:97978-122944 GCA_964487695.1 uncultured Victivallales bacterium | reverse complement strand
CTTAAAATCCGTTGACCGCAAGGTCGTGTGGGTTCGATTCCCGCCTCGGGCACCAGCCTTCGCTCGCAGCTTCGCGGAGAGTGAAGGCTGTCCGCCCACAGCCGTGCCAGGTTTGCGAGACATGCGAAGCTGAACGACGAAATAACGCTGCGCGACTACTGCTGGCACGCCATTTCGGCGCGATTTCAGAATTTACCGTGTTTATGAATGGTGGAGATTCAAAATGAAGATCGTTATTATAGGAGGTGTTGCGGCTGGAATGTCAGCCGCAGCGCGGGCACGGAGGTTGAATGAGTCCGCCGAAATCGTCGTGCTGGAACGCGGCAACCATGTTTCGTTCGCGAACTGCGGACTGCCATACCACATCGGCGGAGTCATAACGGACCGAGATGAGCTTCTCCTTCAGACCCCACAGAGCTTGAAGGCTGCTCTCAATTTAGACGTCCGGGTTGGACACGAAGTAGTCTCCATTGATCGCAAGGCTAAAACCGTTTCCATTCGAGAGGTCAAAGGCGGCCGCGCATACTCCGAAACCTATGACAAGCTTGTGCTGGCGCCCGGCGCGGTTCCCGTTCGGCCACCGTTGCCGGGCATTGATCATACTCGCATATTCTGCCTCCGCAACATTGACGACATGGATCGCATCAAGCATGTGGTTGATGCCGGTGCAAAACATGCGGTGGTTGTTGGCGGCGGATACATCGGCGTAGAAATGGCGGAGAACCTGCGCGAGCGTGCATTGAGCGTGGAACTCGTTGAATTACTCGACCAGATCATGCCGCCATTCGACAAGGAAATGGCTCACATCCTGGAGAAACACATAGTCGCCAATGGCGTCAAACTCCATTTGGGCACGGCGGCTGCGGCTTTTCGCGATATTTCCGGTCGAGTTGCCGTTGAACTGAAGAATGGAACGGTGATCGAGGCTGACCTTGTGGTTCTCTCCATCGGCGTCAAGCCTGATTCGTCGCTGGCAAAACAGGCCGGAATCGAACTGGGCGCAACAGGTGGAATCATGGTGAACGAGCATATGCTGACTTCCGATCCTGACATCTATGCCGTGGGCGATGCTGTCGAAGTGCTCGATTGCGTCACCGGCGGCAAGGCTCTGATGCCTCTTGCCGGTCCGGCCAACCGGCAGGGCCGTATTGCTGCCGATAACATGATGGGTATTTCGAGCCGCTATGACGCCACTCAAGGCACTGCCATTCTAAAGGTCTTTGCGATGACTGCCGGCGGAACAGGCGCTTCAGAAAAAACCCTGAAGAAAGCCGGCAAGCCGTACCGGAAAGTCTACATTCATCCGTCCGGCCACGCTGGCTACTATCCTGACACTGCACAGATGCATATAAAAGCCATGTTCGCGCCGGATGACGGTCGTCTGCTCGGCGTACAGATCGCAGGATTCGACGGCGTTGATAAACGGCTCGATGTTTTCGCAACAGCAGTCCGGGCCGGTCTCACTGTTTATGACCTACGTGACCTCGAGCTTGCCTACGCTCCACCGTATGGTTCAGCCAAGGACCCGGCGAACATGGTTGGCTTTGTCGCCGAGAACCTGTTGACCGGGCGCGTGGCGTTCTGGTACGCGGAGGACTATCCACAGAAAACCGACGGTGAAATGATTCTTGATGTCAGAAGCGCCGAGGAATTCGAAGACTGGCATATCCACGGCGCCGTAAATATTCCGCTTGGAAAAATCCGGAGCCGGCTTGGAGATATTCCGAAAGACAAAGCAATCTTCCTCTATTGCAAGGTCGGATTCCGAAGCTATCTTGCATACCGTGTCCTAAAACAAAGTGGATTTGAAAAGGTTATGACGCTGGCGGGCGGTACGACAACGTTCCTGACTTACAAGGTCGATGAGGCCATTCTGAAGCAAAAGGAAGTGCCGTTTGTCGCTTATACCGAGGAAAAGATGGCCTCACATGCCGCTCCTTCAGGAAAGACGATCACGGTGGACTGCAACGGTATGCAATGTCCGGGTCCGATCAAGAAACTGGGAGACGCGATCGTGAGCGCGGCGATCGGCGACGAACTCGTCGTCTCGGCCACCGATCAGGGATTCGATTCCGACGCTTCCGCATGGTGTCGCAGGAACAGCCATGAGCTGCTCGGGATAACAAGAAACGGTATGTGCATCGAAGCTCATATTCGCAAATGCACTGCGCCAACGACGCAATCCGGAACGAAGAATCGTGATGGGTTCGCTATGATTGTATTCTCAGGAGATCTCGACAAAGTGCTAGCAGCTTTCGTCATAGCTAACGGCGCACTGGCCATGGGCATGAAACCGACAATGTTCTTCACATTTTGGGGCTTGAATGCGCTCCGAAAAGCCGGGCCACAAGCGTCAGGCAAGCCGCTCATTGATCAGATGTTTGGGACGATGATGCCAAAAGGTCCTGCCGCGTTGAAACTCTCCAGTATGAACATGATGGGCATCGGCACGGAGTTGATGAAGCATGTCATGAAGACAAAGAACGTCAACAGCCTACCCGAATTGATGGATCAAGCCCGTCGCGGCGGCGTAAGACTTGTTGCATGCACAATGTCGATGGATATCATGGGGCTACGCAGCGAGGAATTGATCGACGGCATCGAATTTGGGGGAGTTGCGACATTTCTGGAGGCAGCGGAAAAGAGCTCGTCAACTCTATTCATATGACGAGCTAACCTCGACGCCTAATTCTTTACTTTGTCGAATCCGTGTTCGACCAATATCTTTTGAACATCCTCAGCCTTGACATTCCCATATACCCGCCCGTCCACCACCATTATGGGTGCAAGGGCGCACGCACCAATGCACCGGGCGTTTTCCAGGGAGAACTTGCCGTCTTTGGTTGTCTCGCCCTCCTTGACGCCAAGGAGTTCCTTAAGCCGATCCAGAACTTTTCCAGCTCCTCTAACGAAACATGCAGTCCCCATGCAGATCGTTACCTTGTGTTGTCCCTTTGGGATGAAACTGAAGAAATGATAGAACGTAGCGACGCCAGTCACACGGGCCGATGGAACCTGCATCAACTCAGAAACCTCGTCCATGCTCTCTTTCGAGAGGTAACCGAAACGATTCTGGATCTTCTGCAAGACCGCGATCAAATAGCTATCGGAGTGTGCATTTACGCGGCATTCTTTGACGTAGTCGACAATGTCCTCCGGTAATCCAGTTTTTACCGCTGTCATCTGACACCTCGCGGCAACTTGGGACTGTAGCTTGTGTGAAGCAGTTCGTGCGACTTATGCCCGTTTGGCTCCCCGAGAAATTCCCGGTACAGCTGCTTGATCTGCGGATTCTCATGGGACTTGCGCAGTGCCTTGGCCGCGTCAATCGTGTATAGCGCCTTCGCGCGCATTCGCGCAAGCGCAGGATCGAGCACATACATTCCATCCGGAGGATACGGCTGTCCGCCGCCCGCCACGCAGCCGCCAGGGCACGCCATCACTTCGATGATATGAAAATCTTTCTTCTTCGTGATCACTTTATCCAAAAGGATCTTCGCGTTCTTCAAACCATTCGAAACCCCGATATTCACGGCGATCCCTTTTATGGAAATCGTTGCTTCTTTGACGCCCTTTACACCGCGAACCTGTTCGAAATCAAGATTGGAACACGCTTCGCCGGTAAGCTTTTCGTATGCCGTCCTCAGCGCAGCTTCCATCACTCCACCAGTGGCGCCAAAAATGTCGCCCGCCCCGGAAGACACGCCAAGCGGGGAATCGAATTCGCCATCTGGGAGGTTTTGAAAATCAACACCGAGGCATTTCGCCAGCCATATGAATTCGCGTGTGGTCAGAACGGCATCGGTGTACGGCACGCCCCAGGCCGTCCGATGTTCAGGCCGCTCCGCTTCATGCTTCTTGGCCGTGCACGGCATGATCGCAACAACATAGATTTTCTTCGGATCAATTCCCGCTTTCTCGGCAAAGTACGTCTTGATCAGTGTGGACAGCATGCTCATAGGCGACTTGCAGGTTGAGGCCAATGGAATCAGCTCAGGATAGAACCTTTCCATGAAGTTGATCCATCCCGGCGAACACGATGTGATCAGAGGGAGCTTTTCGCCCGTCTGCAGCCTCGTCAGAAACTCGGCTGATTCCTCCACAATTGTGAGATCCGCACCGATGTTCGTGTCGAACACTTTTTCAAAGCCCATGAGCCGACAAGCCGACACCATCTTCCCTGTCGTCGCCGTTCCCGGTTTGAATCCAAAGCCCTCTCCAACCGCCGCCCGGATTGAGGGCGCCGTCTGAACCACCACGTAGTTCTCGGGGTCCGCCAATGCTGCGAGCACTTTATCCGTGTTACTGTGCTCAATGAACGCCGCCGTTGGGCAGACATTCGCGCACTGCCCGCACTGAATACACACGGAGTCCACCATGTTGGCGTCATGCGCAGGCGCAACCACATTCATAAATCCGCGGTGCTGCTGGCTTAAATTAGCGACGCCCTGCACTTCGTTGCAGACCCGTACGCATCGCCCGCAAAGAATACACTTTTCAGGATCTCTGATCACCGCCGGCGATGACACATCGCGCGGGAAACGCTTACGCTCACCTGCAAACAGACGCTCACGCACGCCTTGGCTGTACGCGAGATTTTGCAGTTCACAGTGTCCGTCGCGCTCGCAGGTCTGGCAATCCTGAGGATGATTATCCAACAGCAGTTCCACGATGTCACGCCTCAGCCGGCGTAACAACGGAGTCGAAGTCTTGACCTTCATCCCATCCGCGGCCGGAAAGGCACAAGACGCCACCGGGTTACGCTGGCCTTCCACTTCCACGATGCAGATCCGGCAAGCGCCCTGCAGACTCAAGTGCGGATGGTAGCAAAGACGCGGAATATGTATCCCCATAGTGTCTGCCACCTGCATGATGTTCATGCCCTCCGTGGCCACGGCTTCGACACCGTCAATTATGAGTTTTATCTTCTTCTTTTCCACCGCGTTTCCCTACTTTCGTTTCACGGCATCGAATTTGCAGGCCTCAAAGCATTGGCCGCATTTGATGCACCGGGTCTGGTCAATCGCATGAATCTTTTTCAGTTCGCCCATAATGCACTGGACCGGACATTTCCGCTTGCAGGCGCCGCAACCCACGCACTTCTCAGGGTCAATCATATATGTGATCAGATTACGACACCGCTTGGCCGGGCATCTCTTCTCCTTGATATGCGCGTCATATTCCAAACGGAAGTGCCGTATAGTGCTCACGACCGGATTCGGCGCCGCCTGTCCCAATCCGCAAAGCGACGTCTTCTTCACCGTATCGGCAAGTCGCAGCAGTTTGTCCAAGTCGCCCGGTTCCCCTTTCCCGTCGGTAATCCGCGTAAGGATTTCCAGCATCCGCTTGGTTCCCTCCCTGCACGGAGTGCATTTCCCGCAAGATTCGTCCTGCATAAACTCGATAAAATATCGAGCCACATTCACCATGCAGGCATCCTCGTTCATCACGATCATTCCGCCGCTGCCCATGATGCTGCCTGCCTGCGAAAGCGAGTCGTAATCCACGGGCGTGTCGAGAGCCGATTCCGGAATGCATCCACCAGCCGGCCCACCCGTCTGCACAGCTTTGATAGCCTTGCCATCTTTGATCCCGCCGCCGACTCCGAATACGACCTCGCGAAGAGTCACGCCCATTGGAACCTCGATCAGGCCGGTATTCACTACATCTCCCGCGAGGGCAAAAACTTTGGTACCCTTGCTCTTCTCAGTGCCAATCGAAGCAAACCACTCTGGCCCATCGAGGATTACCACGGGGACATTCGCAAATGTCTCGACATTATTGATGACCGTCGGCTTGCGCCAGAGGCCGGATTCTGAAGGATACGGCGGCCGTGGGCGCGGCATGCCTCGCCTGCCTTCAATCGAGTGAATCAGAGCCGTTTCTTCTCCGCACACAAACGCGCCAGCACCCAATCTTATCTCGATGTCGAAATTCCAGCTTGTTCCGAAGATATTCCGGCCCAGGAATCCGGCCTGCCTTGCGGCCACCAGCGCCTTTTCGAGACGCGTGATGGCGAGCGGATATTCGGCCCTGATGTAAATGAACCCTTTTGTTGCAGCAATAGCATATCCACCGATAATCATTCCCTCGAGAATGGTGTGCGGATCGCCTTCGATCGTGCTGCGATCCATGAAAGCTCCCGGATCGCCTTCGTCGGCGTTGCAGATGATGAATTTCTCGTCACTCTTCTGATCGAAACCATTTTCCCACTTGAGTCCCGTCGGATATCCGCCACCCCCGCGTCCCCGCAAACCGGATTGCTTCATCTGCGCGATTACCTGCTCTGGCGTCATCTCCTGAAGCACTTTTGCCGCAGCTTCATATCCCCTGACACCGAGGTAGTCATCAAGACTCTCGGGATCTATCACTCCACAATTTCTGAGTGTAAGCCGTAACTGGCGCGCAAAGAAATTCACGTCACCGAATATAGGCATGAAACGATTGGAAATCCTCTTTTCCGGCGGCGCCACATACTCAGCCACGACTTTGCCCTGCACCAAGTGTTCGCTCACTATGCGATCCGCAACTTGTGGCGTCAGGTTCCGGTAAGTGACGCCATCCGGATACAGAAATGCCAGTGGACCATCGTCGCAGCGTCCAGCACAGACAGTTTCGGTGACAGCCACCCGCCCTTCGAGTCCATGACGTTTGATCGCTTCACGGAAGGCGGACACCATAACATCTGCCCGCTGCCTGGGACAGGCGCTCCCGCCGCACAGCGCAACCACCCGTTCGGCGTCTCCCGCGCCTTGTGTGTGGCGCATGGTGAAGTCGCGGACAGGTTCGCCGCGCATAATGTGCGAGTCGAACATCTGCTCGACTCGCTCCGGAGTCATCCTCATGTATTTTTCGGGAATCCTATCGCGCGCGTATACCGTGACCACCGGCTCCATGTCGCACTTGCCGGCACATCCCACACGCCCGATCACGATATCATCGCCCCCATGCCGGCCAACCAGTTCCGACAGTCTGGCATACACGGCGTCCGCTCCGGCGGCATTCTCGCACGTTGCAGAGCCGACGGTCACTCGTATCCGCGCCTTGGCTCGCTTCTCCTGCAATCGCGAAACTGCTTCGTGACGCATTCTGATTACTTTCTCCAGAGGCTTCTCGCTCATATCTCTGTCTGCTCTCCGTCTTCCTGAAACCCAACGCCGGATTCTGATCTGATCGGTTCAACACTATTGATTAACATTTCCGTCGCGATTCTTATACCCTTACCGACAGCGCCGTCAATGGCGATTTCCTTCGCAACGCAACACTTCAGCCACAATAGCGACGTTCTTGACGTGGACTATCCACCTCAAGCTGCTTCCGGATATATGGTCCTATGGAACGTGAGAAAGAAAAGACTGGTCTGAAATATGCAACGCAGGCCGATGGCTTCCGATTCACTGAGACAAATATGAAGCCGGATCGCCTGACCATCCTGCTGGCCTTTCTTCGAGAGCCCTACGAGATAGCCGCCTTTCTCCGTGTTCTTCTGAAACGTAATCAGTGTGCAGGAAGCGCCATTCTGGTGATACAGGCCATTTCGCTGACCGCCAGCCTTCTCGACACGGCCTTCCAGCACCGTCAATATCTCGCAGATGTCCGTGAAATCGAGTTTGACCGTAAGCTTGTGCTCCCAGTCGAAAGTCGCTGGCGCTTTCTTCTCGCCGTTTCGAGTGGCAGCCGTCTTCTGCGCCGCGAGTTCAAGGAAGAAGCAATTATAACGGTCATCTTCCTTGCGATTGATCCTCGGCTCCAGTTGCATCGCCACGCCATTGCCGGCGCTGTTGGGATGATAGAAGGCGAGCTTCTGGGCGTAGGATTTTGTTGGTGCTGAGGTGGTCGTGCTGCTGTTGGTGTTTGGGGTTGTTTGTGCTGTTGTCATGTTGTTGTTCCTTTCCAAGAAATGTTCAATGCTCAATTCTCAATATTCAATGCTCAAGTGATCAGCCCTCATCCTTTATTCTGCTTCGAATCATGGATATCGGTGCCTGACTCCGCTGTTGCTATGCTCTTGCCGAAAACACGAATAAGCTCTTCGCATTCAGACAAACCAGCTTTGACTGTCTTCTCATCATTCAAAAATGATTTGCGAATCACTATGCGAAGCCACACACGCGTCTCGCGAAGTTCCTTGAACGCGATTCTCATCTTATGAATGAAGTCACGCCGGGATTCAGCGCTCTGTGCTTCACCGTAGTTGGACGCTGGCGATGTGCCGGAACGGACAAGCTGACCGGCAACGTGATTCGCGGCGCGTGTTACCGGCATTTGTTCGACTATATCAATGATTACCGCCGCAAATTCGATCAATCTATCTTCAAGATCGTATTCTCTTGTTCTTCCGCTCATGGTTATTTCCTTTCCACTTGGAAATTGAGAATTGAACATTGAGCATTGAGCATTCTTTTTCTCCTTCAAAACGGCATTGCTTCTGTCCCTCCGGTTTCCGCTTCTTCTACGGCGACGGCCACTGACTTCGGAGCAGCTTCCCCTGCTCCGTCCGCATTCTTTGCGCGGCCCAAGAACTGGACCCGATCCGCCCGCACACGCAGGCGACTCCGCTTCTCGCCCTTGTCGGTCTGCCACTGATCCAACTGCAGCCGGCCTTCCACCATCACTGGAGCGCCTTTGGTCAGATACTGACCGCACGTTTCGGCCTGCCTGCCCCAGACGACGACATCGGCAAAACAGACGGTTTCTACCATCTCGCCCGCCTTGTTCTTGTATTTCTCCGAAACGGCCAGGCCAAGATCGGACACCGTCAGTCCCGACGTTGTCTTCCGCAGTTCCGGATTGCGTGTCAGGTTCCCCATCAGGAACACTCTATTAATGCTGCCCATGCTATTACCTCCGTGTTTGTACCTATTTAACTTATGTGTCAGGGCCATACCGCCACTCGCAGTATGAAACCGTTCCTGCATATATGAAGAAGCGAGTAGAATCGTTTTCCGAAAAAAGCTGAAATAAATGACGTACCGCAATCCTTGAGCGTTGAAGAAGGCCAAAATCATTGCTTTCCTTGCGATCTTCCATTCAATATCTTTGGCGTGTCTCTGAAGGGGAGCAATATGCAGACAGCCGAACATTGGGTGATGTGGAAAGAGAAATGTGCGCTCGATCTATGCCCGCCAGAGATTCAAAGCGCGCTACAACATTTTGCGCACAGCCGATTCTTCCGCTTCGCAGCCGCGTACTGTCAGACCACAAATACTCATGATCCGAACGCACTTACTCCTTGTGCGGCGGAAGCATGGCATTGGTTTGAGACTTATCTCCAGTTGCGAAAGACGCGTGAAGGTAAAGTGTATAAAGAATGGCTGTTCGCGCGGAAGGTCAGCCAGGATGGCACAACCGGGCTCGATGTCATCCAGGGCGGCGCAACCGTGTTGATGCGGGACGTGGTTCGGGAGCGATTGCGCCGTGAATTCTCCAGTCGGACATTTTCAGCGCTTGATGCACCGATTAATGTCGGGGGCGGCAATCAGGTGACGCTGCATGATCTCCTGCCTGAAACCGATGGAATGCAAGACGCCGTTGAACAGCGCGAATTGGAGTCCATGGCAGAACTCGAATCGAAAGCTTTTCTAGCAAGCATAAATCGCCGTGAAAGAATAGCCTTCCTGGCACACGAACTTGGACTTTCCCTCGCCAATCCCACTGTCACAACTTTAGCCGGTTGCGGAAAGAGCGTTCTATCCACCGCTTTCAATGGTGTTTTGCATGGGGTGGCTGGACAAATACGGTCGAGACACCCGATGGAAGACAAAACAACATTGATAAATTTGACCATAGCGTCTTTTGATCACCTGAAAAAAGACATCATGAAGTGGGGAAAATCGGAAAAGACATGTTCTCAACTCTTCATATTAGTGGAGGGTTCTTGAACTTGGTCCTTGGTTGTTTGCAGGAGCGGCTTCATGCCGTGATGAATGTGGAATCGGTCGCGGCATAAAGCCGCTCCTACATTTGTTAAAATGGAAGCATCAAATGAAAATGGCGCGAAACAACTCAACACTGATCGATCTCCAGCGGCAGCGCGTTGCCCGCTGGCTGGTAGAATGGAAGCTGGATCAGCTTCTAAGCAGGGAACTGGTACAGCACCTGAAGGAACTACCAACATCAGGGATGCAGCACGTCGCAATAAGAGGCGAACTCTCGTACGCCGATGCAGCAAAGCCGATAAGAGTCGGAGAGATCAGACTGCTGCACCCGACGGGCGACGATTCCAACGAACGGCCCTTGTATTTTGCTGTTCTCGACAAACAGCCGGACCACATGTTCCTCATCGCACCATTCGGATGTTTCGCTGAGCCCGCCCTGCCAGGCGAATGGCTGACCGGGCTAAAAGCCATGCCGCTGCGTGTGCTGTGCCTGTGGAATAGTCGCGTGGTCGGCAAAGCAATGCTGAGCCAGAGCTGGCGCGCAGGCAGGATGACGACGGAGAAAGTCTGGCAGGCCATGGATGTTTATGATCACGTCAAGGCGAAGAGGCCGCTGAGCTCTGTTTCACCAAAAGACATCGGGCCGCCGGTGAAGCATCCGCTGGATCCTCGACTGCAATATCAGATGGAAGAAGCGAATTTCCTGGAGGAGAATCTGGCAGCGTCCCTGCGACATCGCCCCAATGCAATCTACGAAACGCAAGACTCCGAATTACGGATTGCGGCAGAATCGCAGGAACCCTATGTGTGCGCTCCGCGCCGACAGAAACGGGAAGCAAAACACCGCACGAAGCCACACTGATAATGTCTACATCTCAAGGAACAAATCGCGCTGGTAAAGCTCCTTGATCATTTGAACGTCGAGAGCGTGGCCTGACTTATACGAAATTATTGTTCCGGCAAGACGCCCCCTGTCAATGAGCGCAATTGCCGCAAGCAGATCCAGAGCTGCCCTGTGCCATGCGGGCTCCAGCGATTTACCGTTGTGAATGAATCCCGGTTTATTGATATAGCGCCAGCGACCGGCGACCTGGATATTCTTTGTCGTATAACCAAGGTTACGCACATCCGCAAATATCTGTCCGATCGTCTTGCTGAAGATCATCTTCCAGAGCGTGGTATTTGTGCGGGCAAACGCACCTTGCTTGAAGATTGAGCCTGTGACCGGAAAACGAATCCGCTGTTTCCCGATAGCCGATTTAAAATCCACCGCGCAATCCACAAAGAGCTTGCAAGATTTGCCTTCCGCAGGGAGAAACGTCAGAAAGCTCCCGTTCGGGCCTTCGATGGTTACCGGCTCTTTGACCGTCAAACAGGTCGCCGGTCTTTGACTCGATACAATGCCGGCGCTCTCAATCGCTTCGACAAGATCAGCGCTGCCGCGGTCGAACAGCGGCGGATCGCCTGAATCCACACGAATCATGACATTGTCCACACCCATGCCGACTTTCAGAGCAATGATGTGTTCGACCATGCGCATGTAGTTGTGGGGCGAGCCGCTGCAAAGCACGATATTGCGAACAGTGGTCCAGATGTTATTGACAGAGACGAGTATCGGCATTGCTGCGACAAGATCCTGCCGGTGAAAGAACCAGCCGCCTGCTGGCGAGGGTTCAAATCTCAGAGTTCGCTGAGCATTGCCGAAAAAAGTGCCAGGGCCGGTGATGGCAACCGGCTTGCCTATGGTCGTCTGATTCGCGGAATATCCATCCTCGCCGTCCATCGGAAATTCCTGGTCAATTGGCTGCGCGAGGAACTTCTCGTACGAACGCCCAATTCGTTCCTCATCCCCGATCAAAATTGTTCCGTATGTTTTCTTTGCCATTCGCAAGTCCCTGAGAAATCCAGATTCAACGCAGGACTGTAATTGAAGCCGCGTGCAAAACAAACGAAATTTTCTCATCCCAGCGATCGAACCTTAAAGTGGACAATGCACGACAGATTCTGTTTAAATGCGCGACTCAATTGCCAATCATGAACGAACGGAGATGAAATATGGATTTTCTTGTCGAGAGACTCTCGCAGTTTATGAGGGGCTATTTGCCACAAATTTCCGTGGCGATGATAGCCACAGTGCTGGCCTTGTATGGCGGTTATATAAATGACGCCGTAAAGTCGTTATTGAAGAGTCATCACTTCATAATCCGATTTGTGGTGTTTGTTCTTCTATGCGCCTTCGGCTATGGCGCGCTTTCGATCTATGCTGCGAAAGTCGTCAAGATGCTGCTTAGTCAGATCCACGATCTCTGGCT
This sequence comes from uncultured Victivallales bacterium, assembly GCA_964487695.1. GTDB lineage: Bacteria > Verrucomicrobiota > Kiritimatiellia > UBA8416 > CAZASC01 > CAZASC01. The sequence continues at coordinate 110,754 of CAZASC010000003.1, read as the reverse complement.
TGCCCCGGTGATCGTCGTCAGCTTTATCGTCATAGGCCTGCTGGCTGAGCATAAGAGAAAGATCTGATGCTTATCGTTGTCTTTGGATTCTTTCCGAAAAATACCTTCTCTTATCAATCTTGACGAAGCGGGCGTTTTCAAGCCACTATGCGTGCGTTCATACAAGATTGTGGATTTCCGGCGGCAGTGATCTGATCGTCCATTTTGCCATGAATCCATGGGAGCGAAACAAAATGAAAAGCAAGGTTCGTCAGTTCGGGAAAGGACTGATGCGCTGCGACCAATGCCACACCATTCTCTCGATCGAGGGTTTGGCGCCGCTTTCGCTCATGCGGTGCGGGCGCTGCAAATGCATGAATGTCATACCGATGCTTCTTGCCGACTTTTGGTTGCATCAACCGCTTGGCGGTGGAGGATCTGGAGTCGTTTACCTTGCATATTGGCTGCACAGAGGCAAACGATGCGCTGTAAAGGTGCTGCGGAGCGGAGAGAACCGCAACGATAACACTATCGCGGGTCTTCAGAAAGAAGCCTCCACTCTCGCCGACGTTGGAAGGCATCCATGCATTGTGCGACTACTCAGCAGTGGCATCTCCAACGACGAGTGTTTCATGGCAATGGAGTATATTGAAGGCGAACGCCTCGACAACCGCATTGCCAGGCTGGGAACCATTCCTGAAAAAGAGGCCCTGCGCATGCTGCTCTATTTGCTGGCAGCCGAGAAACACATCTTTCGACGAGGTTATCTGTATGGTGACATGAAGCCGGAAAACATCATTTTTAAACAAAACAATCTGCCTGTGCTGATAGATTTCGGGATGTGCATGAAGACCGACGAAGCCGCCCGTCGCAAAAAAGCATTTGTGGGCGGTTCGCCGTACTATCTTCCGCCTGAGCGGCTTCAAAAGGATCCGGAAGGACCATACAGCGAAATCTACGCGCTCGGAATGATCATGTACACAGCGCTGACCTCAGGGACATTCTTCAAATTCACCGGCAATGTCCAGGATCTTGCAATGAAGCACATTCAGACCGCGCGCATGAGCGTGACCCAGGCCATGCTGCCAATGTGCAATCCAGCAACGGTTGAGATGCTCGGGCGGATGATCCGCAAAGATCCGTCCGAGCGATACCAAACGTTTGAGGAAGTCGAACTTGTCGCGATGCAGATTTTTCGACGGATCAAGCGCTAGCCCTTCAACGCGCCTTGCGACATCCCGCCGTCACTCATTGAGCGAATCGAAGCGCTAAGAAACAAGGAGTTTTGCCCATCAGATCGGATCGCTATTTTCCATGCGGCATTGGCTTGAATTCCATGCAGGATACTGGTTTAATATCCGCGTCAACCCATAGGAAAGCGATTTAGCCATGTCCGTGGTCCACGACAGTTTGCAGCGGGACAGGAATGTCAGGCAATCCTGGTTCCTGAAAATAGCCGACGGATCGAGTTACGGTCCAGTAGGGATGAGCACACTTTGCGAATGGTCCGCGCAAAGTCGCATTGTGCCGGGTAATAAGATCTCAAATGACGGACGCCGCTGGGTCCCGGCCGAAACGGTGCGCGAACTGAAAATGGAATGGGTGGCCGAACTTCCGAACGGCGACAAGTATGGCCCGTTCAACGTCCTCGCCGTTCCTCACCTGTTTCAAAGCGGTACGCTGCCACCCGAAGCAAAGCTTACCAGCCGTGTTTCCGGCAAGACCGTCCTCGTGTATGAACTGGTGAAATCTACACTTGCGAAAGAACCCCAACCGGTGGAGGCAGGAGTTGAACCGACACCCCAAATTCCGACGCCGGCCAGATCGGCAAACATAGGGCCGAAAGAAGTGCAGATAGAGTTCCTCATACTTGAACCGCCGGACATCAAAGCTGAGCCCGTTTCGCTAAGGGACGACCGCTCCGTCATCCAAGACCTCGAAAGCCAGGTGAAGTATCTCAGCATTCAGCTCGAGCATACGCGACGGGAATGGGCACGCAACAAGGAGAGCATCGCCGGCGACAGCGGAGCAAGGGAGCAGGAACTCGCCAACCAGATTGAGCGGCTGCGCAAAGACAGACAGACAGACGAAAGTGAAATAGAGAACGCCAGATCGGAGGCAACCGCCGAACGCCAAAATGCCCAGGAATTGCGCGAACAACTCCGGCGCAAGGAAGACGAGCTTACCGCAAAAGCGGCCCAATTGACAGCCCAGATCGAGTCGCGATCAGTCGAGCTGGAAAGAGCGAAGGAAAATGCCGACAAGAAGAGCGGCCAGCTCAGCCTGCGCGTCAACGAACTTGAAAACATGCTCAAGGAATCGAGCGACAAAACCCGCATCTTTGAGAAGGAACTTGCCGGACAGAAGGAACACTACGAATACGTTATCAACCAGGAACAGGAACAGCAGGAGACGTTGAAGCGCAGAATCGTGGAAACGGAACGGGAGCTCGACAGCAAGACGAATCTCCTGTCCCTGGCCATGCGCGCTGCTGAGGACAAAACACAGCGCCTCTCAGATACAAGTAAGTCTGATAAGCAAAACAAGGAATTGCGACTTCAGGTTGATGCGCTGGAAAGCCGGCTCGACCGCGCACAACGCCAGCTTCTGGAAAAGGACGAGCGCCACGCAAAAGCCGCGCAACAACACACGACTGCATGCGACGAACTGAAGCTGCAAATCGCCGATCTTCAGTCGAAGGCCAAATCCGCCAACTCAGATTTGGCTAATGCGAGAAGAGAACTTGAGAACCGGGAACGGGAAGTCGCAAGGCAAGCAGAAGAGCTTCGCAATCAGGCGGATGAGGCATCGGACGCAGCAGGGCAACTCAAAATACAAATGTCCGCCGGCGAAGATAATTACAACAGGCTTAAAACCGAACACGAAGCTGTTGTTCAACACCTGGAAGCTACAACGAGCCAGTTGCAACGCGTTCTTGGCGATCAGGAATTGGCGCAAAAGCAGCACGCCGAATTCCAGGTTACGATGCAAGGCGCTGCGACAAACGCACAAAACCTTATCGAAGCTCAACGGGAAGCCGAGCGATTGCGGAAAGACCTGAACGACAAAGAACAAGAAGCCGCGAAAAAAGAACGTGAATCGCAGGACCGAGCCGATTCAGCCATTCAGGGTCTGGAATCCACACGCAAGGAGTTGTCTGCGCTGAAAGAGCAATATCGTAATCTTGAAGAGAAGAACCGGATATCCAGTAAGACCATCGAGATTGCAAAAGCCGATCTCCAACGAGCAAATGAAAAGATCGCGCTTGCCGTGAAACAACCGCTTGAGCTTCAAGCCGCAAGCAAATCGGCCTCAGAAGCCGAGCGCAAACTGACGGAGTCGCAGAAGCAACTCGAAATGCTCACTAAACAGCTTCATACCGCGGAACAGGAAGCCCAGAAGCACTTGCAAAAGGTCCAGGCTCGAGCAGAGAATGCGGCACGCGAAACCGAGGGATTGCAACACAACTTGAAGACCCAAGCATCGACTGCGGCCCAGGAAGTGGAGAAGTTGCGCAGGGAAATTGCTGCTCGCGATGACAAATGCCGCGCACTGGAACTGCAGAACAAGGCAACCGGCCAGGAGTTGGCCACCTCAAAAACCGAGTTGCAGCGCATCAGAGATGTACACGAACGATCGCTAAAACAGCGCAATGAAGCCGAATCGGCGGCCCGCCAGGCGGCTGCGATAGCGGAACAGAAACTCGGGGAGGCGATAAAACAATCTGAAGCGCTCGGCAGGGAATTGCGGGGTCGAGACGAGAAGCTGGCGAAAGATACGCCGCAACTGACGACCAGGCTGGACAAGATGACAAGGGAAATGGAAAAACTGCGGCAAGAAGTCGCCTCGAAAGACGAAAAACTCCATGCGCAGAAAGAAGACTCCGCCGAGCTCGTCAAGGAGGTTGAAAACGCCAGGTTGGAACTCAAGCATTTGAGTCAACAATCAGAAGCACTTGTCGCACAGCATCAAAATGAGCAGGCTGCAAATGCGAAACGCATGTCTGATCTTGAGGCAGAGAAGGCCAGATACATGCAGGCGGCGGAAAAGACGGGAGTACTGGTGCTCACGCCTGCGAAGACGAAACCGTTCCGCCCTCTTATGAAGACAGCTGCCGTTATTGTGGCGCTTGTCGGCTGCTCCGCCACTGCATTCTATTTTGGAACTCGTTATAACGAACTTGCGCCCTCGCCAATCGAAGAAGATGTGGAAGTGCCGCCACTTATAAAATCAGAACCTGCGAAACCCAATCCGAAGCCAATTAAACTGAACATTACACCACTACCAGTGATCCAGGAAACTCTCGTGCGCTTGCCGGCAAAAAAGGAGGCACCACCACTCACCCAACCGCAGAAGATAGTCTGGCCGGAAATCAAGGTGGACAAAGTCACAGTGGTTCACGGCGACAAGAGCTGTTCCATCATATTCGAGTTTGGTGTTTTCCGTTCGCTGACAAAGTTTTCGGACGACGCCGTGCCCACGCTGGAACAGGTTGCAGCACAATTGCGCGGGAGCATTTCCGACTTCGACCTTCTCATCGAAGGTCACGCGGACATGGTGCGGGTCAGTGCTCAGGCAACCTCGTCGTTCGCCGACAATGACAAACTCGGCATGGAGCGCGCAAAAGCTGTACGAGATTTATTCAAAGACAAATTCAACATCCCGAGCGACCGGATGAACGTTGTTTCGTCTGGCGAAAAAGATCCGCCATTCTCCAACGACGACGAAACCAGCCGCAAGAAAAACCGTACGGTCGTCCTTAAGCTCACGCCGAAAACAAGCCAGAGATAGTCAGTCGCCTGACGTTGCAGCGTCGAGTTGATATTTACTTCATCTGCTTCTGGAGCGGATGGAGATGAAGCCACGTTTGAAAGCGGTATCTCAGTATAAGAACGATCATCCTTATACCCAGCGCAAAAGCGACGAGCTTGTTGCCTGTAACCGACGAGTGCCCGACCCGCCTGGTATAGTTGACCGGTATCTGGATAACTTTCTCGTTGCGGATGACAGACAAAAGCATCATTTCCGGGCCAAAGAAATTGCCTTTGATGGTGAAGAATGGCCGTATCTCTTTCAGGGCTTCGCGCCGGATACATCGAGCCGTGCATCCAACATCGGTCAGACAAGTTGTGTTGAAAAGGAACTCCATCAACTTCGCGACGAAATAGTTGCCGAACTTCAGGAAGAAACCCATGTTCGCCCCTTTCCAAATCAGCACATTGGAAGTCCGTGTGCCGTAGACCACGTCAAAATCATCTGAGTACGAAAGTAGCTTCCAGACATCGTGAGCCATGAACGTTCCGTCTGGCTCGAGCACTATGATCAAATTGCCTTTGGCGACATCAAAACCTTTTTGAATTGCAGCGCCATAGCCCTGAACAGGCTCGAACACTTCGATTGCCGAAGTCTGAGCCACTTCCCCGCTGGTGCCTGCGGCGGCGTTGTTGTTCACGGCGATGATTTCGTCAACAATCCCCTGCGATTCCAGACTCTCTATGCAGGCGCGGATGGATTCCTTCTCATTGTAGGTAGGCAGAATTACAGATACTTTCTTATTATGCCACATGACTAGTCCATTTCCACACCGGCGGACATAGACGGGAAATCCCCGATGTACATGGCCCGCATATCCGATATCTTCTTCATTGTGCCGCGATCCTTCAACGCAAACCGTGCATACCTCTTGAAATAGTCCAGCGAAGTTCGCGCCAGTTTCTCTTTCGATTCTGGGGCTGATTCTAGCGCCCGTCGATAATAAAAAACAGCCAATTCAAATAGCGCAGCCGGATTGCGTGGATTCAATTCCTCGGCACGCTTCAAAGCCCGTAGCTGACTGTCCAGCGGTTCGCCTCTGACCTGAGACACCAGCGCCTTCACAAAATAAAGGGAATAGAATTGAGGCGGCGGAGCAAGCTTCCTGTTTATCCAGTATCGCGACTCCGCCTGCTCGACAATGGAATCAATCCGTGCGAGATACTGATTCCGCTCCGCCGGAACCTGCCCGGCCATGCCGCGAGCATAACAAAATGTGGCGAGATTATCGTAGGCATAGATCCTCGTGGAGGGTAACGATATTTCGTACGACCACAGCGTCTCGCCATTTCGCCACACGGTTTGATATTCATACTTTGCGGCAAGATTGAAGACTCCACACGCGATTAAGAGTGCAATGCCCATGATTTTTTGTGTTCGGGATCGCCCCTCTAATGGAAACACAACGCTCACGGCGAAAGCGCTTACGCAAAACGATGATAAGTAGACGTAGCGGTTGGCCATCCAAATGCCGACATATTTCACGTTCAGGTATGGAAGCATAAGCATGAAGAAAGTCAGATAATAGAACGCCAGATCTTTTCGGCACAGCCACAGCCAGACTCCAATAGCCAGGAAGGCGATAATCAACAGTGAAGACATTGTGATTTGCAGACCGCTGTATTGGGAACAGAGATCCGGCCATGTGTAGAACATGGAGAGATTGTGCGGGATGAAGATTAGCCCGAAGTATTTCGCTATGACCAGCGGATTGATCATTGCCAGATTCCATATGTGCCGTAACAAACCGGCAGAGTAGCCGCGGTCGAAGAATCCATACTGCGACAACACACCGAAGTACCAGCGGACAATCAGCACCGTGATGATACAATGCGGCAGAACAAGAGGGAGTGCGCGGGTGAAGGCGAATCGCCACGTACATGCGCTGTCCGGCGGCGTCTCGGACCGCAAATGCCGGAAGAGAATCATATGCAGAAAGAGTACTGGCGGCAGAAAGAAGAGCGATATTTTCGACATCAGTGCAAGTACGAAACAAAATAGCGAAAGAAGATACCAGACGCAGCGTTGCGTCATTTTGCCTGCGACAAGCATTTTGCACTGCGCTATCAAGGCCAGCAGCGCGAAGAGACTCGCCAATATATCCTTCCTGCCCATGACCCACACCACAGGCTCTACATGAACGGCGAGAGTCACGAAGAAAAGCGTTGTCGCAAATGAGAAGCCGGGGCGACGCGTTGTGAGGGTGAGAAATATGAAAAGCATGACAACAACGAGGCTGTGCAGCGCCACGTTCATATAGTGATAGCCGGCAGGGTTGCGGAATCCAAATAGTTTGCTGTCAATAGCCCACGATGTGTCGCGAACAATCAGGGGCTCTTCCCGCGGATAGCAGTCGAAAACGATCGCCTTGACCGAGTCTGTGAATCGGGCTTGGTTGTACAATTCGGGATGATCGAGAAGCACACGTTGATCGTCGTAATTGATGAAATCAAAACGAAAACTCGGGGAATAGACAACGAAAGTGACGCACGCCAGAAGTAGACATGCGATCACTATCCTCATAAAATGCTGGTCCTTAGCCAATTCCTAACGGTCCTCATCAAGTTGTTACTATTGTCAGCCGGTGCTGGCGGCCGACAAAGCAGAAGCCGTAACCCAGTTCGAGAATGAAATCGCGCAAGCGTTCAATCAGTTTATCTTCGAGTTCGCGCTCCTTGATCTCACGACGGATGCCGAGGAATTCGAGGTTATATGAACTTTTCATCGCCTCTTCCGCCTGGTCGGACAGGTATTCCGGCAGGGCAAGCGGAAAATTATGCGTCTTCTTCTCCGTCACTGCACGTTCATAAGCCTCAGCCTTTATCTGATTCAGCAGAACATTTCGGCTCCAGCCAAAGCGGGCTGTGGCGCGGAGGTAATAGAAACGGGCAACTGGATCGGTGAGCGTGTTCAGAATCAGCAGGTTGTGACCCCAGGGAATTTCCGCGACAAGCTGTCGCAGAAATTCGATGAATTTCCCATCGCTCAATTTTGCCACAGCCTGTGGTAAAATTGCAGAATCACCCATTTGTGTACTGGCCGGCAATTTGGCGACAGCTTGTCGCCAAATTGCCGGATCAGCGTAGAAGAGATAAAAGCGCTTCATGTCCCGGAGGTTTCGAGGCGAAAAACCTGTTGTGGCAGGAAACGCTTCCTGCAAATCCGCGGACACCATCTCCACGACGGACTCCCCCCAACCAAGCAGATGCTGTTTCTCAACAATCCCACGCCCAAGGTCCCAGTAAAGCAAAATCATGTCGCAATTCACCGCCCGCGCTGCGGAGATGCGGGCGGATGCCACACGAGCTTTTAATTGTTCAATGAATCGCCGATACTCCGGCGATGCGATGGAAATAGCTGATGTTCGTCTCATTACGCCAACCCCTCCAAGCTTCATCGTCCCTCTTTGATACGACGCTATCACTGTAAATCGGGCTGAGCATTGCATATTCTTGCGGCACAAACAAGACAACAGGAATTGTTGTTTGCTGGGCTACGGAAAAAGGCTTGCCCAACATGACGTATTGTTTCATAAGTTCGCTAAGTTTCATTCATGAGGATGACAAATGAGAATTCCAACCGGACTAGCGGAAAACCATTGATTATCGGAAGCATGCTTATTCTGATACTCTTGCTTACATTCGATATAGTATTGGCGAACCGTGGTGTCAAGATTTGCCAGTTAATTTTGGCCATTCTAGTCCTTATCACTTACATGTTCTTTGATTGACGCACGTGACATGCACAACGCACCGATGACTATTATTGAAACACAAGATAGAGCATATCGCCCGGCGGTTTATTGGACGCTGCTGGCTGCGGCTGCTATTGTCGGCGCATTCCTTAGATTGTATCTCATTGGCGATCAGGTGCTGATTGACGATGAATGGCATGGGTTCTATTACGTCATCGGCAAGAGCTTTGGATACCTGCTGACTCATTTTTCGATTCCCGGCGCAACCTGCACACCTTTGCATCTTTATTATCATTTTCTGCTGAAAACGGTCGGCTGGAATGAGCTGCTTTTGCGGCTGCCTTCGATCGTTGCCGGACTATTGTGCCTCGTCGTCTTCCCCTTATTACTGCGCGGTATTCTATCCCGCCGAGCCACGGTCATATTCAGTTTCCTGCTCGCCATCTCGCCATTCCTGATCTTCTACAGCCGCTTCGCTCGTCCATATAGCCCGGAGGTTCTTTTTAGCTTCATAACTGTCATTTCCGCCTACCGCTGGGCGACATCGGGCCAGTGTCGCGACGCCGTTCTCTGCGTTATTTGCGGCGCGGCCACAGTTTATTTTCATCTTTTCGGAATCGTTGCCGTGGCTGCTCCTTATTTCTGCGTCCTTCTGTTAAGACTGATGCAGAACAAACTTCCGGCTTTGACCGGTGGCACAAGGGTAAAGCTGTCTGTCCCGCACATTCTCGCAGTTCTTACCATCACTGCCGGGTTGATTTGTATCCTTGTTCTGCCAGCCTTCGTACACTCTGCACACACTTCACTCAACACAGTAGCTGGTGCCGGCGATGCGAGCCGCGTGTCGCTTTGGCCAATCATTGAGATGATGGCAGGCACCGCCAATTATGTCTTGGTATCCGTTGTCGTCGTTTTGCTGACTGCCGGAATCGCCGTTCTTGCGAGAAAGAACGGGCTCCTGGCAGCAATGTTTGGGCTGACTGTGGCCGGTTTCGTTTTGTCTCTCGCGCTGTCAAAGCCACACTCCATGCATGCTGCAATTGTGATCTGCCGGTATTGTATTCCTGTCTTCCCGATGGCTTTTGTCCTCATTGCGGTCGGACTGGACAGCGCTCTGAACTACGTCGAATCCACAGCACCTGCGGCTTCCCGGTTGCGGTATCGAGTAATGTGCAATGCTCTGGTCGGCGCTTTTATCGTTGGCTTGTTGTGGACAGGACCACTTCGCCAGACATACGCCATGCCAAATAATTTCACCGGCCACTCGGTTTTTCAGCAATCCTACAGGCCTGTTGACTGGAAAACATCTTTCTTCAGCGAGATGACGCCGCCGGGTTTTCAGTGGAACACAACCATAGACATGACGGAGATATCGCCTTTCTACAACCGGTTGCGTTGCGATACCGGCGTGAATGCGATTGTCGAATTCCCGATGATGGTCGGAGATCACTTCAATCCATATTATTACTATCAGCACTTTCACGGTAAGCGAGTCATTATCGGTTATACCACGGCATTTCCGGATCGGACTGGCCTCGCCGCGGGCAATGTTTTCGGCAACACCTATATAGACTCGGTTCTAAGTCTTGTGCAGGACAATGCCAAGCTGAGGTTCAAGAATATGATTAACATGGATGACACGGCGGCCCTTGCCGCCAGTGGAACCGATTATGTGATCATCCATCGTAAATTCGAAGCCGAATTGCCCCTTATCGTCCGCCCACACCCTTCCATCCCGCAACTGGAACAGAGATTCGGGACGGCATTTGGCCCGCCCCTCTTTGAGGATGACCATGTTATCGTGTTCCGATTGAGATAGCAGTGATTAAGCACAAAATAAGGAAGCGCCGATGAATGAGGATGAACGCAGACAATAATCAGATGACCCAAGTGAACGAATTATCGGTTGAGCCTGTATAATCGGGATTTTTCGGCGTGTGTCGGCGTTAATCGGCGGTTCCATATTTCTTCGAAACAAGCCGTTTGATACACTATTTGATCCTATCAATCGCGATCAGGTTGGCGCATTTGTACGTGACCGGGAAAATGGCGTTGAATACGCATCTTCATATGGTAATGTGCAAACTCACATTCAGGAGAGGCAGCGAAATATGGTTTTGAAAATCAAGAGACTTACAAGTGATGCGATTCTACCGCAGTATGCGCACCCGGGCGATGCCGGGCTGGATTTGTTTGCAAACGAACACGCCGATATTGGCCCCGGCGACTCTGGAATGGTCAAGACCGGCATTTCCATCGAACTGCCGAAAGGCACCGAAGCTCAGGTCAGGCCCCGGAGCGGACTCGCCGCAAAACATGCAATCACCGTTCTCAACACGCCGGGCACAATTGACGAAGGATATCGCGGCGAAGTGTGCGTGATCCTGATCAATCACGGCAAGAAGCCGTTCGTCGTCGAAAAGGGAATGAAGATTGCCCAGATGGTGATCGCGCCAGTGCTCACCGTTAATGTTGAAGAAGCGAAGGACTTATCGGACACCAGCCGGGGCACCGGCGGATTCGGCTCAACGGGAAACGGGAAGAGATAAGAAGAGTTTTGAACACGAAGATAGCGAAAGAAGCAGGGAAAGTCGCATATTTCAGTGAAAGGACAAAATCATGAGTGTTGTGAAAGATATGTTGAAGAAAGTCGGGCCGGTTGAGACTTTCAAAGAAGCGCGTAAACAGGCACGGGAATACGTCTACAAACAGAGAAGCCAGGGCAGGATCTCGTTTGCCGATCCGGCGGAAGGCCGCCTTCCTTCCATCCATGTTGTCCGGCGCACTCTGCCGGAAGTCTGGGAAGACACTGCCATGGCGTTGCTCGGGATCGGGCAGGAAATCCACACGCATTACGATCCGAAAGACAAGGACGGGAAATGGGGAAGTTTCCCGAGCCTGGAAGCCACGGTGATGATGCAAATCGAGGAGCCGTTCGGCGAGCCGCGCTTCCACAAGCATTATCTCGGCGGCTGGATGGGATTCGGCGACTACAAGGCCGAAATCGAAGGCGTCAAAGACGGATGGATGATCCAGCCTGCGGACGTTGCCGCAAAGATGAAACAGGACAAATTCGACGAGGTCAAAGGCGACGAGCGCTGGAATTACACATATAGCCAGCGCTTCCGCGCGTATCCATATTTCGACTTCAATGGAAACCTGAAGGTAGTCAACCAGATCAAATCCGTGATCAACAACCTCAAGCGGGAACCCACGAGCCGGTCCGCGCAATGCATCACATGGGATCCGCGCTGGGATCACAACGACGAGCAGATGGGACCGTTCAAGTGGGACAGCTATCACTCACCGTGCTTGCAGCGGTTCTGGTTCCGGCTCAGCCAGAAGAGCGATGGCAAAGGCTATGTTCTTACCGTCAACGGACATTGGAGATCGCGGGATCATCTGAAAGCCGTGCCATCGAACGTCTTCGGTGTGACCGAGGGAATTCACGAGGAAGTGCGCCGCGGCCTGGAACAGGAGCTTGGCGTTGCAGTGGAAAGAGGCTCCTACACCGACATCAGCGACTCGTTGCATTTGTACGGGCATTACTACGATCCTCGGCGGCAGGGCCTTGACGCCGAAGCGTACCTGGAAGATGTATTCAGAATCGCATCGGGTGAACCGATCTCGGAGCGAATTATCGCGCCTGACTCCGATATGTACGAAATGATGATGGAAGACATCGAAAAGGAATACAAGTTCCGCAAGGAAAATCCGAATTTTGGGCATGAGTAAGTATGCGGCTCATAGACCAGGAGAAAGCATGAATTGCAATTCAAGCGGAGGCTGTATTAGGTGTATCGCTTTAATGGGTGGATTTATGATGTTCGGACTCGTCTCGTTCGCAGATGAACCGCCAGCTCTCACACAGCTTCGACAGGCATACGAAAAGGAAGTTGAAGCCACAACACGACCAATTACTGATCGTTACAGACAACAGTTGGACGCGCTCTTGAAATCGCTAACGCAGAGTGGTCAAGTCGAGGCAGCGACGGCTGTACAATCCGAAATCAACCGGATAGGTGGTGAAAAAGAGACAGCAACTCATCACCAAACCACAAAAGGCAAGATCACCCTTGCGATAACTGTTGATGGGGCAGATTACATCTTCGTGAAAAGTGATGAATTGTGGATTGAACATGTTCTAGACGCGAGACCATCCAGCATAATTGTCAATTCCCAACCGTGGATGCCCCAGTGGCAGGGCGAAAAAGGCGAAACATCCGAGCGACTAAAACTCCCCGGTCTGTTCCTTCAACCGTCGTCTGGCGCAAAAGTGTCTCTCAAGGTG
>CAZASC010000003.1:0-97878 GCA_964487695.1 uncultured Victivallales bacterium | reverse complement strand
GAAGGGCCGCGGTACAGCCCGCATTCTTGAGCAACCATCCGAAAAGAACGAATGGCAACTAAAGATTGGGATTGAGGATCCTGAGGCAGGTTCGAGTGAGTATACACTAACCATTTCTTGGTGAAAACACTGCGCCGAACTCTCGTCTTCACTCTTCTCGATTGGTGAAGCAGTGATCTCGCGTCTGAGGCGCAATGATAAGCGCAAGGGAAACATATGGCAAAGACAGATAAATTGGCAGGGCTTGAAGAACAACTGAATTCCTTCGATCCGAAGCAGCGGAAGAATGCGTTGGAAGTTCTGGCAGCGGGAGAACACAAGTGCGCAGCCGAGAACACGAATGTGAACATGCATTTCCATTCGTTCTTCTCCTACAACGCCGAAGGCTGGTCCCCTTCCCGCATCGCGTGGGAAGCGCACAAGGCTGGCCTCCATGCCGCGGGACTCTGCGATTTCGACGTGATTGATGGGCTGGAGGAATTCATTCAGGCCGGGCTGACGCTGAAACTGCGCGCCACTGTGAACATGGAAACGCGAGCTTACGTGAAGGAATACGCAGCCGTGGACATCAACTCGCCGGGCGAGCCCGGCGTCACTTACGCCATGGGTGCCGGTTTTGCGCGGGAGCTGCCGAAAGATTCGACTCAGGCTAAAGGGCTTGCAGGATTTCGGGACGGCGCACGCGCAAGAAATGTTGCGTTGATCGAGCGAATCAACCAGAAACTGCCAGATGTGGCTGTTGATTACGAAAAGGATGTTCTTCCGATCACACCAACAGGCTCCGCCACTGAGCGGCATATTATCAGCGCATACGTCCATAAGTCCAAAGTCGCTTTCAAGCATCCGGAGGCTGCCGCACAATTCTGGGCGAAGGTTACGGGCAAATCTTTCGAGGAGACGGTGATGCTGATGGCTGATGCACCGTCGTTCGAGGAAGTCGTGCGATCCAAACTGGCAAAGAAGGGCGGTCTCGGCTACGAGCAGCCCTCCGCCTCAACCTTTCCGCCCGTGGACGAATTCATGAAATGGGTCGCCTCCTGCGACGCCATACCGATGCTGACATGGCTCGACGGCACAAGCGGCGGCGAAAAGGACGGCAAGGCGATGCTTGAATGCCTCAAATCGAAAGGTGCGGCAGCGATAAATATCATTCCCGACAGAAACTGGAACATCTCCAATCCGGATACCAAGGCAATCAAGATCGCGAAGTTGAACGATATTGTGAAGATAGCGAACAGCATGGAGTTACCGGTGAACATCGGCACGGAGATGAACAAGCTGGGGCTTCCATTCACGGATGATCTGGACTGTACGGCACTGAAACCGCACAAGGCCAGTTTTATTCGCGGCGCACGAATCATGGTGGGACACACGCTTCTGCTGCGCTATGCCGGCGTGTCGTACATCGGCAGGAAGGCCGCTGCCGAATTCCCCAATCTGAAGGCAAAAAACGATTTCTTTGCCGCCATTGGTAAATTGCCGCCAATGGATTCAGTTCAGGCAGGGAAGCTGGAGGAGATTGGCGCCGAAAAGGCGTTAGCGTGGTTCAGATCATCGGCCAAGATTTGAGGCTTGTGTGGGAAATAGGCGGCTCCGCGGAGCGTCGCCCTCCCAAAGGAATCGCTGGACACAACTCGATGAAGGAGGGCGAGACTCCGTCGAGCCGATCCTATTAAGACAAGAAAGCAGGAGAAGAAAAATGAAAGCTGCGGTAATAAAGAAACCGGGAGTTGTTGAAGTCGAAGAAGTGCCCATGCCCAAGCCTGCGGCAGGCGAGGTTCTGCTAAAGGTGGAAGCTTGCGCGATCTGCGGAACCGATCAGCGCGTTCTGACCGGCGAGAAGCACGTTGACGTGCCGATTGTCGGACACGAGATCACAGGCCGCGTGGCGGAAGTCGGCACTGGTGTGAAAAGCATCAAGAAGGGCGAACGCTACATCGTCCAGACCGTAATCGGCTGCGGCCAGTGCTCGATGTGCAGGAAGAACCGCCATAACCTTTGCGAAAAAGGATTCACGGCCATTGGCTACCAGTATAATGGCGGCTTCGCAGAATACACTATCATGCCGAAAATAGCCGTTGATCAGGGCTGCTTGATTCCTGTTTCTGAAACCATTTCAGCGCTGGAAGGGACTTTGATCGAACCGCTGAGCTGCTGCGTGAACGGTATGAAGTATATCCCGATGGAAGAGATGGATCATGTGGTGATCTTTGGCGGCGGCATCATCGGCGTCCTGAATGGACTCGTGGCAAAAGCGCGCGGCGCAAAAACTGTAACGATCATGGATGTGTCGAAAGAACGGCTGGACCTATTGAAGAGGATTGGACTTCCTTTCGACAATCTCGTAAACAGCAGGGAGAACGATCCGGAGAAATGGGTCGCCGAACATACCGGCGGACGCGGTGTTGACGCGGTTGTGGTGGCGGCATCTGTCAAGGCGCTATTCGCCATCGGTATCAAGCTGCTCGCACGGGCCGGCCATATCTCTATCTTTGCCGGAATGCCCAAATCGGCGCCAGTCGAGCCGACCGACCTGAACCTCATCCATTACCGTGAACTTAACATTCACGGGGCGAACAGTTCCTCGATCGACGCTTATCTGACGGCCAGGGATTTCATTGTAAATGGAAAGATCAACGGCAAGCCGCTTGTGACTCACACGTTCAGTCTCGCGGACTTCAACAAGGCCGTGAAAGTGCAGGGCGATCCAGAAAGCGGCGCCTTGAAGGTCGTGATTGTGCCGTAGAGCGGCGAGCTGAAGAAACATCGAACAAAGCAGGAGAAGGAAATCCTGTCACTAGGTCGCTGTCAGCACCGGATCAAGATGATGGAGATGGAAGCGGGCGGGAAGAAGAAATAGGGCAACTGCTCAGTATCCAGAATTCAGGAGTCAGAATTCAGAATGGGGAAGCCCTTCGGTCCATTCAGAGTGCCCGATAGTTTGGACCTTTCGTTCTGGATTCTGAATTCTGTCTTCTGACTTCCAGGCAGTCAGCAATGCTCAAGTAAGGGAAAACAGGATCATGAGCACACAGAGAATGTTCGCGATCGATTTTGGCGCATCGGGCGGAAAGTGTTTTGTCGGCTTGATCGAGAATGGTTCGTTCTCGATGAAGGAGCTTCACAGGTTCGCCCATGAAGGCGTCTCTTTTTTCGCAGCCGATGCCGCCGGAAAAGTGACCGAACGCACTCATTGGGACGATACCCTCCTCTACCAGAATATCATAACCGGCCTCCATGCATATCGGCGAGATGTGTCCAATACTCTGGATTCGATCGGTATTGATACATGGGGCGCCGACGGCGCGATGATAACCGCTGACGGGGACATGATCGGCAAGATCTATTGCTATCGCGATCATCGGCTCGACAACATGGTGGCGGCCGTCAAAGCGCGGATTGACGCCAGGCGCGTATACGAAATAACCGGCATTCACTTTCAGCCTTTCAATGTCAGCAATCAACTTCATTGGTTTGCGTTGAATCGGAAGGACATGCTGAAGCGGGTTTCCTGTTTCCTGCCCGTTTCGACGCTTTTTTACTATTACCTCGGTGGCGCCAAACAGGTTGACTCGTCGTGGGCCAGCATCACGCAGCTCATGGATGCAAAGAAGAAGAAATGGAGCCGGGAGATACTTAAGGCATTGGAAATTCCGTCAAGGATCATGCCGGACATCGTGGCGCCCGGTGCTATTGTCGGCGAACTCTTCCAACCTCTTGCGGATTCGATCGGCATCAACCGCGCCAGGCTTGTGGCAGTTGGCGCGCACGACACGGCCAGCGCTTTTGCCGCGGCACCGGTGGCCAACACGAGGGAAGCTTTGATCATCAGTTCAGGCACGTGGTCGCTTGTCGGCAAGCTCGTACCAAAACCCATCACGTCCGAAGCGGCCATGGCTGCTAACATCAGCAACGAGGGCGGTATTGGTAATATCCGCCTGCTGAAGAACTGCATGGGATCATGGTTGGTGCAGGAGCTGCGCCGTGTGTGGCGCAAAGCGGACGGCCGCGAAATGGATTGGCAGGAATTGAATACGCTCACCGCTGACGCGCCCGCATTCAATACTATGATAGATCCTGACGATCCAACGTTCTACAATCCCGCCAATATGGAGACGGCAATTGCTGACTTCTGTGTGAGGACGGGGCAGAATGCGCCGAAAGACCGCGGCGACTACGCCAGGGTGGTTTACGAAAGTCTTGCACTCAAGTACCGTATGGTGAACGAGCAAATCTGCAGCGTGTGCGGAACAAAGTCGAAGATCGTCCATATAGTCGGCGGAGGCAGCAAGAACAAGTTGTTGAATCAGTTTACGGCAGATTCACTGGGCATGCCTGTGCTGGCCGGCCCGGAAGAAGCCACTGCTGTAGGAAATCTCATGGTTCAAGCAATGGGGCTTGGGATCATCAGTTCCATGCAGGAAGCGCTCCCGATAATCAAGCAGGCATTCCCGATCTCGGAATATAAACCTGAGAACACGGCACAATGGGATAAAGCGTTCGAACGGTTTTGCCGGCTCGTGAAGTAACTGCCTGTTTCATCACAGGACAGAAGACTGATCGTACAGGGCTTGCTGAATATTCTTGTCGGGAGCGCGGGTCGTCGGTGGACCTGCGATCCTTCCGAGATTCATGACCAGCGTGTGCATTTTCTGGGTGCTTTCCAACGCCAGTTTGAGCATTTCGATTTGTTCCGGCTCAACTTCACCGAGTGACTTGGATTGCACCATCTGGAGCGAGCACGTGACCACTGCGATAGGCTGGCACAACTCCTGCACAACTTCACCAAGAACCACGAGTAGTTCCTTGCGCGACAGCCGCAATGCCAGCCCTCTTTTCCTGGCTTCCTGTTCCAGCGCCATAACGGCTTCAACATCAGCGTTGACCACATCCACCAAATTATTGATTCTCTTCTGCGCATGCTCGGTCAGGACATCGACCTGGGAACTTACAATGCTGAGGTCTTTCGAGAACTGTTCTGAAGGTTTTCTGGATTTCTCCAATCCTTTATTATTGAGCTGACCAGCATCAGACATGAGCTGATCCAGCATGGTGGCCAGTTGCGCTACGGCAGCATGCGATTCCTGCGATTCGTTCGAGATAAAATCGCCAGCCGTTCCACTCATGGCCAGCAGTTTATGCCAACCGTCAACATCCAGGCCTTCGTTCGTCAGTTTGTTCTGGAGATCGGCGTCTTTGATGCGATCCAATCCTTGAAGCTTGATGAACCGTAGAATTCGTTTCTCACTTTCCTCGAGGGATTTCAACTTCTTTGAATAATCCTGGACAATCGTATCTATTTTGAGGTGCTCGGTCATTCTTTCAACCGCACCGGTGACGGTTCCGACGTCGCCTGAGTCACCGCCTATTCTGGATAAAAGCTCTTTTTCGAGATTCTTCAGCGCGCTCGCTATGGCCTTCTTGCCCTTCTGCGTCTTGCATGATGGATCCTGAAGCAGCGCTTCGAATGCGCGATCAAGGCACTCGACTACGGTCTCCGCGATCTGCCGGGGACCCATCGAGGGATTGGCCTGCTGTGTCGCAACCGCCTGCATTATGAGTTCGGACATCTTCTCGGAATCTTCGATGACTTTCCGCACGCTCTCTGCCTTCTGGTAACCATTCTCGACGTTGTCCGCGCTCAGAAGCGCCACAACATCCGATTCTATCTGATGCCTTTCCTGAGCAGATGCCGTCGCAAACTTGTCCCTGGCAACAATCACTTCTTCGTCCGACACCTCCTGAAGATGGACTTTCTTCGAAAAGGCGTGCTGAAAGCCTTCTTTTGTCAGCGCGTCAGTGAATTCGCCAATAGCAGCGATTTCGTCCGACCTTTTGCACATGAATGCCATGACTTTGCTGAATTCCTCTTCATCGATGCCTTTCGCAAACGTGAAGTTGATGGCTCCGAACGCGAATAAATGCGACACGAATGCCTTGGAATAATGTCCTGTGAACTCCACATCTTCGCCGTTGACCCTCAGTTCATCCCTTGCGATTGTAAATCTAAGCCGATCATGCTTTTCAAGCGAAGCCGTGAGCAGGGAGAACGCCTCGGCCATCGTCTGATTCCGATCTGAAACCGATAGCCACGACGAGTTGTCGGTGTTGCAGAAAATAAGGCCCATGGCGACAACTATGGCGTCTATATCCGAGGCAGTTGTCGGTGACGGAGCCGCTTCTTCGGCAGCGAAAGTGCCTTGTACAAATGTTGGGACTACTGTGGACTTTTTGCGAACGAATTTTACTTTTTCAATTTCCATGGAAGTATCGCCTTTAGTTTTATTTGCATCAACGGAATAACCCCGTGACTTTCCGCCGTGCAAGACGAACAAAGTCTAAATCCACAACTGTCGATCCAAGGTGCGATACTGGATGGCTTCGTGCACGTGCTCGGGCCTGACTTCCTCTGCGCCAGCGAGATCGGCAATCGTTCTGGAAACCTTGAGAATTCTGTCATATGCCCGCGCGCTGAAATGAAGGTCGCTGATCGCCAGTTTGAGAACATCCTGCGATTCAGGCCGCAACCGGCAGTGTTTCTGAAGTTCCTTTGCGCCCATGTCTGCATTGCTATGCAGCTTCTTGCGCCCCTTGAATCTCTCCTGCTGTATCTTTCTCGCGCCAATAATCCGCTCTTTTATGGCCGACGATGGCTCGCCTTTCTCGAGCGACGAAAGCTCCTGGTAACGCATGCCCGGCACTTCGACATGAACGTCTATCCTGTCCAGCAGCGGACCGGATATCTTGTTGCGGTAGTTCTGTATCTGATTCGGCGTGCATCGGCATTCGTGCTTGCGATCGCCATAGTATCCGCACGGACACGGATTCATCGCAGCCACAAGCATGAACCGGCATGGAAACGTAACGTTAGCCGCCGCGCGCGCGATGCACACGACCCCATCCTCAAGCGGCTGCCTGAGAACCTCGAGGACATTCCTGTGAAACTCCGGCAACTCATCCAGAAAGAGCACACCCCTATGCGCAAGGCTCACCTCGCCCGGCGCTGGATGCGCTCCACCGCCAAGCAACCCTGCATCGGAAATGGTGTGATGCGGCGATCTGAACGGTCTCTTTACGATTAAGGCGCAATGCGGCTCAAGCGTGCCAGCTATGCTATGAATCTTCGTGGTTTCAAGCGCCTCATCCAGCACCATTGGGGGAAGAATTGACAGGATGCGCTTTGCAATCATCGTCTTGCCGGTTCCAGGCGGCCCCACCATGAGAATATTGTGATTTCCGGCAACAGCCACTTCGATGGCGCGTTTTGCCTGCTCCTGGCCTTTGACATCCGCAAAGTCTTCGTCATGCTCGCTGAGACTGTCGCGGTAGATATCATTGATGTCTACGCGAAACGGTGTCTGCGGCAACGTGCCGTTGAGAAAATCTGCGGCCTGCCGCAGAGTGCGCACAGGATACACATCGAGACCGGCAACAACAGCCGCTTCTTCCGCATTATCCGCCGGCACAATGATTCCACGCCGTCCGGATTGTTTCGCAGCCATCGCTATCGGAAGCACACCCTTGACGCGACGCACCTCGCCGCTGAGAGCCAGTTCGCCGACCAGGGCAAATTGAGTGAGCCGCTCGGCGCCGATCTCTTCCTGAGCTGCCAGCATTCCCATGGCAATCGGGAGATCGAAAATGGGGCCCTCTTTACGAATGTCGGCGGGAGCAAGATTGATGGTGGTTCGCCCAACAGGAGGCTGAAAACCCGAATTGATGATCGCGGTCCAGACACGATCCTTGCTTTCTTTAACGGCGGCGTCCGGCAAACCGACTATGACAATCTGTGGATCGCCGTGTCCGGCGTTGACTTCGATTTCCACCGGGTACGCATCCACTCCAAAGACAGCGCCCGAATATACCTGTGCCAGCATGACTACCCCTCCCGCGTTCCAAACTGAGGGTATTGACATTACTCAACGACCGCTCACATTGCCAGAACTAACCAGCCGTTTTAGTGTGTGACAAAGAAGTTGACGTTTTTATTCTCGTCAGGCAGATTGAGCCAGAAAGTTTAGCAGGGCCCCATTAACAAGAGGCTGCAGTGATCAGTTTCAAACGTCCAGTCTTTTCCGGCATCCGCGCACTATCGCCTTTCTTGCTGTTTTTCATCGCTCGTGACCGTGAATAAACTCAACATCAATATGTTCGTCGTAAAACTAATCGCGCAGAAAGGTTAAAATATGAAAACACAATATGTTTTGCAGCATCATTTTTTGATAGCCATTGCATCAGCGTTCATGCTCTGCGAGCGAACTGGGAGGGCGGAAAATGCCCTGCAACCACAAACAGAGGTTTCAGGCAAAGGAATCCAAGTCGGATTCCTCATGGAAACCTATGATGTTGCGCGTTGGGCCCGCGATGAGGAATATTTGACTGAGAGAGCAAAGGAACTCGGGGCAACCGTCACGAAGGCTGTCGCGAACGGCGACCAGGATAAACAGAATCAGCAGGCCGACACGTTCCTCACACAGGGCGCGAAGGTGCTGGTCGTAGTTCCAAGGGATCTCAAGACTGCCGGTCGCATTGTCAAGAGCGCACATGAAAAGAATGTGCCTGTGCTGGCTTATGACCGGCTCATTCTCAACTGCGATCTGGACATGTACGTCACATTCGACAATGAACGCGTCGGCTATCTCCAGGCAAAGGGAGTGCTCGACAAAGTGCCGGAGGGGAACTTCATCCTGCTGGGCGGCGCATCGAGCGACAACAATGCAAAACTGCTGCGCGCCGGGCAGCTAAAAGCCATAGCCGAACATGAAGCCGCCACCGGAAAGAAGATCAAGGTCCTCGCCGATTCGTTCCTGGACAACTGGGACAAGGAGGAGGCGCGCCGCAAGGTCAGCAACATGCTTACCAAATTCAATGCACAGGGAATCAAGGTTGACGCCATTGTGGCGTCGAACGATGGGACCGCCGGCGGCGTTATTGCCGCGCTCAAGGCCGAAGGACTGGCAGGCAAAGTGGCTGTGTCTGGGCAGGATGCCGAGCTCGGCGCATGCCAGCGAATCGTCGAAGGAACGCAAACGGTGACAGTGTACAAGCCGGTTCGCAAGCTTGCTGCGGCTGCGGCTGAAATAGCGATTCGTCTAGCCAAAGGCGAAAAGCCCGAAGACATCGCAAAGGCCATTGGCTGTCCGCTCAATTATCTCGACAACGGAGCCAAGAAAGTGCCCAGCATCTATCTTGACCCTGTTTTTGTCACAAAGGACAACATGGACGAAACGGTTATAAAGGACGGCTGGCATCCGAGAGACAAGGTGTACGCCAACGTGGAAAAGAAATGAGACGAATAAGAGACTTTTAACCACGGAGTTCACGGAGACACAGAGAGAACAATTCTAATGGATCTTAGATGAATGACTCTTCACCTCTTCTTTCGGCGCACGACATTACCAAAGATTTTCCCGGCGTTCGCGCCTTGAGCGGCGTGTCGTTCGACGTTAAGCCGGGCGAAATCCATGCGCTCGTAGGCGAGAACGGCGCGGGTAAATCCACATTGATCAAAATCCTCGCAGGCGTGTATCCACACGGGAGCTATGCGGGCGAACTGCTTCTCGCAGGCAAGGCCGCCAGGTTCCGCTCCACGAAAGATGCGGAAACTGCCGGCATCGCGGTGATCCACCAGGAGCTTGCACTGGTGAAGCATATGAGTGTCGGCGAAAACATTTTCCTCGGCGATGAACCGGGCCGCATTGGCATTGTTGACTTTGACAGCATCCACCATGAGTCTGAAAAGCTCTTGCGGCAGCTCGGCGTTGACCTCAACACCCGCATGGAGGTCGCCGGTCTCGGAGTCGGCCATCAACAGCTTGTCGAGATCGCGCGGGCCATGCGCAAGAAGAGCAGGATCCTGGTGCTCGACGAGCCGACAGCGGCGCTTGCCGAGCATGAAGTCGAGGCGCTCATGAGTATCATGAGAGACCTGAGGGCAAAAGGAACAGGGCTGGTGTATATCTCGCATAAGCTGGATGAGGTGCTCTCGATCGCAGATCGGATCACCGTGCTGCGGGATGGCCGAACAGTGGCAAGCGAGACGATCGCCAAATGGACACGCGAAAGTGTCGTGCGGGCAATGGTGGGGCGAGAGTTGCGCGACATGTATCCAAAACGTTCCGTCAAACCGATGGAAGTGGTCATGCAAGTTCGACATCTGTCCGTCCGTCATCCGGAACTGCGCAGCAGGATGTTACTTGACGACATTTCTTTCGAGGTGAGAAAAGGAGAGATTCTCGGCGTGGCGGGCTTGATGGGCGCGGGCAGATCGGTTCTGCTCTCGACGCTGTTTGGCTCGTCCCCTGCCCAATGGACCGGAACAATCGAGATTGGAGGCAGCGGCAGAATCTTCAATAGGCCTGCCCATGCGATCCGAAACGGGCTCGCATTTGTACCGGAAGACAGGAAGCGGCTGGGTTTGAATCTGATGTCATCCGTGTTGCACAATTTATCAATGGCGCATTTGCGGAGTTATTCTAGCGGCGGCGTGCTTGACGAGGCTGCTGAGTTCAAGGACACGTCACGAATCGCAGGCGAACTCGGCATCAAGACGCCTTCTCTCAATGTCGCGGCTGAGACGTTGTCGGGCGGCAACCAGCAGAAGATAGTTCTCGGCAAGTGGCTGCTGAATCCACCGGCGGTGCTGCTGCTTGACGAGCCTACGCGGGGAATTGATGTCGGCGCTAAAGCGGAGATATACAAACTCATGGTCGAGCTTGCCGGGCGTGGAATGGCCGTGATAATGGCGTCGAGCGAACTTCCTGAGATACTCGGCATGGCGGACCGCATTGTTGTATTGCGCGATGGTCGGATCAGCCGGACAATGGACAGGCGGGAAGCCGATTCGGAGAAGATAATGGAGGCAGCGGCATGAAAGACAGGCAGTCGTCAGGAAACAGGAATGCCGGAAGCGGTCTCGATCTGCGGCTTCTTTCCATGTTCGTCATCCTTGCCGCGATGTGGCTCTTCTTCCGTTGCAAGGTAGGCGGCTTTTATTTCAGCGGCGAGAGCGTTGCGAAGCTGAGCCGCGACATGGCAACCTGGACAATACTTGCATCTGGAATGACGCTGGTCATTGTTGCGGGCTACATTGACCTTTCCGTCGGCTCGCTGCTGGCATTCGTCGCAGGGTGCTGCGCATTCATGCTCGATCCCGAAACCGGACTTGGCTGGTCGGCCACTTACGCAGTGCCTATTTCCATTTTCATAGGACTTCTTCTCGGAATCTGGCAGGGCTTTCTCGTGGCCTATTTCAGGATGCCAGCATTCATCGTGACACTCGCCGGTCTTTTTGTATTCCGCGGTTTTACGCAGAAGGTCAGCGCCAAGGATCCGCGCGTGCCGGATGCGAGCTGGGTCAATGTACTCGGCTTCAGCTATGTACCGCCCGCAATAGGCGACGTGCTGGCTGCGCTGGTTTGCGTCGCAATTGTCGCCCTGGTGCTTTATGCTGCGTTACGCAGGCAACGGCTGGGGCTTGGCCCGATCAACTGGGCGGCAGCTCTTCTGAAGATCCTGATACCGTGCGCGCTGGTGGTCGCATTTGTCTACAAGGTGAACCAGTACAAGGGCATACCGGCGCAGACGCTGGTCATGGCGATTGTGATGGCCGTGCTGGCATTACTTGCGCAGCGCACGATATTCGGGCGGCATGTTTTTGCCGTGGGCGGCAATGCCGATGCAGCGCGCCTGTCGGGAATAAGCGTCGAACGGACCACGATCTCGGTCTTCGCGATCACCGGGCTGCTGGCCGGGATTGCCGGAGTTGTGTGGATGGCACAGAACCAGGGCGCGACGCAGAAAGCCGGCGAGTGGTATGAACTCTATGCTGTTGCCGCGTGCGTTATCGGCGGCACAAGTCTCATGGGCGGTCGGGGCTCAGTGTTCGGCAGCCTGCTCGGTGCGCTCGTCATGGCAACGGTGATACAGGGTATGGATTATACCGGCCTCGAAAACTGGCTCCAACTCGTTGTGCGCGGCAGCGTGCTCGCGCTCGCCGTCGCAATTGACATCGCCAGCCGCGATCCCGCGCCTTGGATGCGCCGTTTGATGAGCAGCAGAAGCGTGCGATAAGCACTTTTCTAATCTGGACTAAGCCACGAGGCCGCGCTGGTGACGAGCCACGTGTTCAGCTTGCTTCGTCATGCCGGAATGGCTTTGAGTTTCAGTCCAACTGAATTGAAGACCTTCAGTACAGTCGCAAGCTCGGGATTTCCCTTTCTGGACAAGATCTTATACAGGCTTTCCCGTCCCAAGCCTGTCTGTTTTGCAATTCTCGTCATGCCTTTGGCACGCGCAATGTCACCAAGCGCGGCGGCGATCAGCCCAGAATCGCCTTCTTCCAACGCGCAAGCTAGATACGCCGCCATGGCTTTCTTTGTTTTTAGATGATCCGCAGCATCCCACAATGTTGTTTTCGCTTTCATACTCTTCTCCTAAACCAGCTTTGAAAGGGCAATGGCCCTTTGAATGTCACGGGGTTGCGTTCGCTTGTCGCCACCACCCAATAACATCACAAGCCCTTCGCCTTTACGAATGAAGTACACGCGGTATCCAGCCCCGTAATCAATACGGAGTTCAGACACCCCTTCGCCCACAGGTTTAACATCTCCAAAATTACCTAACTATACCCGCCGTATCCGAATCAGAATCCGCGTTCGCGCCATATCGTCACGAAGGCGATCAAACCAGACGACGTATTCTTCTGTCTGCTGGATTTCAATCACACCATAACTGTATCATATGGGATACACCATATAAAGCTCCACAATGGCCAGCTCGGCAGCGGGTTCGCGCTTGCCGTGGCAATTGACATTGCCAGCCGCGATCCCGCACCATTGATGCACTGGCTGATGAGCAGAAAGATGCGGTAACGTTAATATTGTGGATCGGCGTGTCTGCGAGGCCACACCCTCGATCAGTTGGTTATCCGTTTTCCCCAATCTACAATTGTCTCTGATGCCCATACAGATCGAAAGGTGCAATCGACGAAATACGCATCAGCATGAGATAACCCGTGTCCCTCAAACAAAATGACAATCTGCCACAGACAATGACGAACACCAAGAACCCTGAAATCGTTTTCTCCGGCATATTCATCTTCGACTACTTGTCTAGGGTTGGACTTATCTGGAGATTGCTTGATATTCGGGATGATACGAAGCAATTCGTTTTTTGTTATTCCACGCCGTAGCCGACACCATTCTGACGGAATCGGCGGACGGTAAACAAATAATGATACTGCGCAGATTTCAACCAGCAAAATGCAAATACTAACAAATGTTTTTTCCGTTTCATCGAGAAATTGTCCGTCGAACGTACAGGTTCTCGCCGCTCTTTGGCGTGTTCCTGCATAATCTCCTGCACTACGCTTGTGCTACAAAACGGACAGCGACACGCCGTCCCTCCCATTGGGTGGGCGCGCCATGTTGCACACCTTGAGTCAATCAGCCGTCACGATTAGGATTAGCAACGTTCAAGTCTCGATAAAATGACGACATTACCGCACTTGCGCGAGGAGAAGGGTGAACCAGTTGGCCGTCTGGGCGTTGATGGTCTCGTAGAAGAATGGAATGATGCCGAGGAGACCTGATGCCACTGCGGTCACGAAGATAGTCGCGTTTAGAACCGGTGTTGTGGCCAGCGGCTTCTGGTCTTCGGCGACCGGCTCGATGTACATCTGCCTGATAATTCTCAGATAGTAATAGAGCGAGATCGTGGAATTTACCGCAGCCAGTGCGACCAGCCAATGGAATCCGGCTTTCGACGCGATGCTGAACAGGAAAAACTTACCCACGAAGCCCGACAGTGGCGGAATTCCAGCAAGGCCGAACAGAGCGATCATCATCGCAAACGCGACGCCGGGATTAGTCCGGGAAAGGCCGCGATAATCCTTGATGTCTTCCAAGCCAGTCGCATTCGTGTGGAGTACGATCACGGAGAAGACCGCCATGTTGGTGAACATGTAGACCAGCATGTAATACAGCATGGCCGGAACGCCACCTTCTGGACTGAGAAAACCCATGAGCACGTAGCCTGCCTGTGAAACAGCGCTGAAAGCCATAAACCGCTTGATGTTGTTCTGGACAATGGCCACAACGTTTCCAAGCGTCATGGTCGCGGCTGCAAGCAGCGCGAACATCAGTGTCAAGTCGCCCATAAATTTCCCCATCACACGGAAGAAAAGCTGGAAAATCAACAGGAGCCCTGCGGATTTGGAAGCGACCGAAATGAACGCGGTGACCGGTGTTGGCGCGCCCTGATAAACTTCAGCCGCCCACATGTGGAATGGGACAATCGTCATTTTAAAACCGACCGCAGCTGTGATCAGCGCAACCGCCAACCAAAATGCCGGCGGTGCATCGGGAGACGCCTTGAGCGCGCCGGCGATGCCTACGAAGTCCGTGTGCGCCGTAAGCCCGTACAGTATGCCCAAACCATAAATCAGGAGCGCGGACGCCAAAGCGCCCATGATCACATATTTCAAGCCGGCCTCGCCAGAAAGCGCATCCTTCTTCCACGCGGTCAGAACAAAGAGCGGTATCGTTGCGAGCTCAAGTCCAACGTAAAGCGTTATCAAATCCGTGGCGGATGCAAGGAACATCATTCCCGACACCGTGAGCAACATGATGGTGTAGTACTCGCCGCGCGACCCAAGCCCGGCCGGCACGGCTGCGCGGCCATCGAGCGTGTCCATGGACATCGTCACGGTCATCGCTGCTGCGCCTATAAACAGCAGCTTGAACCACCAGGCCACGGCATCCACAGAGAAGCGACCGCCTATCGTGACGCCTGCATGAGGCATCATGGAAATAACGGTAACAGCGGCCACGCCAAGACCAGCCAGCGCAATTGGGGCCAGTACGGTTTTGCGCTCCTTGCCAACAACAAGATCCGCGAACAACACGACGAATGCCGTGGCAACGACGATAAATTCAGGCATTATCAACATCGCTCAACACCTCTGGTTGGAACCCGCTGAATATCCGGACCAGCGCCGCGTGAGCTCACACGGCCTACAGAAACAGCCCGTCTTGTAGACCCGGTGACCACACCGGGCGTATTCTTCAACGAAATTCTCATCAAAATTCCACTTCCGTTCAATGCAGCCGATTAATGATCGGCATAATAGAACTCGAAATCAGGTTGATCAAAAGGAATGGCGCTACCCCTGTGATCGTAAGAGTTGCGACCAGTACGCCTGTGCAGATCTTTTCCGGCAATGTGGCATCAGTCAATTCATCGAAATGGTGATTCAGGATGGGGCCCTGGAAAACTGCGGCGAGACCCCGCAAAACATAAACCGCTGTCACGACGATGGACATAGTCGAGAGTATGGTTAAAACCCTCATCAGCGTAAGGCTGTGCCAGGGATTCCCGAAGAAACCGCCAAGAAACACATGAGATTCGGCTACAAAGCCCGAGAAACCGGGCAACCCAAGCGAAGCCAGGCCCGCGATATAAAACGAAGTTGCCAGCCACGGCATTACTTTTGCCAGTCCGCCCATCTCAGGAATCATGCGGGTGTGGCTTCGGCCATAGACCATCCCAATCAGACCGAAGAAAAGGCCGGTCATGATTCCATGGCTGAACATCTGAATCACGGCGCCCTTCGCCCCCATGAAGTTCAGGGTCGCGACACCGAACAGAACGAAGCCGCAATGACTAACCGAAGAATAGGCGGTGAAATATTTCAAGTCCTTCTGCATGATCGCTCCAAGCGAACCGTAGAGGATATTGATAGTGGTGAGCCCCATGAAAAAGAGACCCCAGTATTTTGCTCCCTCCGGAAGCAGGTAGACGGCGATTCTGAGTGCGCCGTAACCACCGAGCTTCATCAAGACGCCGGCATGCAGCATCGAGACTGCAGTGGGTGCCGACGCATGTCCGTCAGGCGACCATGTGTGGAATGGATAGAGCGCTCCCAGCACGCCAAATCCCACGAAGACCATCGGGAACACCCATTTCTGGAAATGGGACGGAAAATCAGCGTGGGCAAGTTGCGTCAGGTCAAAGGTGTGGAAGCCCGACGCGTGGTACATGGCCAGCATTCCAACAAGTATAAAGGCCGACCCGACAAGGAGCATCAACGTGAGCTTCATCGCGGAATATTCTTTTGGACCGGTGCCCCAGATGCCGATCAATAGATACATCGGCAGGACTGCGACTTCGTAAAAAACGAAAAAGAGAAACAAATCGAAACTCAGAAAAACGCCGAACACTCCCGTCACGAGTGTGAGTAGCAGCGCAAAAAATTCTTTGCCACGTTCCTTGACGTTCCAGCTGGCCATGACGCCGGTGAAGATGATGATCGAGGTCAGTATGACCATCGCCATGGAAATGCCGTCCATCCCGACCTTGTATTGAATTCCAAGGCTTTGGAACCACGGGACTTGTTCGACGAAATACAATTTCGTGAACTGCGCGGTTTTCATCGCTTCGATATCTGGAACCGCAGCCTGCCAATACAAGAAGGTGACCACCGCGGTCAGAACAAGTTGCAATCCCGTTCCGAAGGCGGAAATCCACCGGATCCAGCCGGCGCGGCTAGAAGGCGTGGCAATGACAGCCAGTGCGGTCAAGAATGGTATTGCAATCAGCCAGCTCAACAGACCCATTTTTAAATCTCCAGGAACAACAGAATGAATAACAACACAGATATTGCGCCGCTCACGAACCAGAAGCCATAGGTTTGCACCTGGCCTGTTTGCAGGAAACTAAGTTCGTAGCCCAACGTTCGTGTGCACCAGCCGCTCAGGTTGATGCTGCCATCAACGACGTGACGGTCGAACCACGCGATGGGCGCAGCCACCAGGCGGAAGATAACTTTCTTGGTCACAAATAGATAGATTTCGTCGAAGTAGAACTTCTTCTTTATGGCGGTATAAACAAAGCCCATCATATTTGTCAGCCCTTCAGCCAGCCTGGTCGCCCGTCCATACAATAGCCATGCCATGAAAATTCCAAGCAATGCCAGCACAGTGGCAGGGATCGCAATAACGAAATCTATTCCACCGTGTCCTTCTTGAGCGTGACCGATCGAGATGAACTGATTCATGGGAACGAAGCCAGCCACAAGCGACAGCCCTGCGAGAACTGCCAGCGGGAGCAGCATGACGAGCGGAGCTTCGTGCGCGTGTTCGGCGTTATGCCCGCGCGGCTTGCCCCAGAACGTCACAAAGTAAATCCGGAACATGTAGAAAGCCGTCATGCCAGCGACCAGCATCGCCAGCGCAAGAATTCCACGGTGCCCCGTTGCGAGGGCGGAAGCCAGGATCTCGTCTTTGGAGAAGAACCCGGCAAACGGGTAGATACCGGAAATGGCGAGCGTGGCAATCAGAAACGTGATGTGCGTGAATGGCATCTTACGCCACAACCCGCCCATGTCCCATATTTCGTTGCTATGGACAGCGTGGATCACAGATCCGGCGCACAGGAAAAGCAACGCCTTGAAAAAGGCATGCGTGAACAGATGGAACATAGAAGCGGTGTAACCGAGCGGTTGATCCATGGTTGCCACGCCGAGTGCAAACATCATGTAGCCCAACTGGCTCAAGGTCGAGAAAGCCAGCACGCGCTTGATGTCGTCCTGCGTGCAGCCGATCACGGCTGCGAACAGGGAAGTGAACGCGCCAACGTAAGCGACCACCATCAACGCGTGCCCGGATGCGGCAAAAACCGGGAACATCCGCGCAACCAGATACACGCCGGCCACGACCATCGTTGCCGCATGAATCAAAGCGGACACCGGCGTAGGGCCTTCCATTGCGTCCGGCAGCCAGATGTGGAGCGGGAACATCGCGCTCTTGCCAGCCGCGCCCATGAAAACCAGCACCATGGCGAGGGTCAGGATGCTTAATCCCGAAAACGCCCATCCCGCTCGCGCGAACGCCGCGAGGACATGAGGATTACACAGGTACACAAAGTCAAAAGGCTGGACTGCTGCCCCACCGACTGCCGGTGCGACCGCTGCTCCAAGCTTTCCATAAAACTGATAGCCATAGTAACCAAGGATCAACACACCTATGAAGAAACCAAGATCGGCAAAGCGAGTGACAATGAACGCCTTTTTCGACGCCGCGACAGCTGATGGCTTGGCGTAATAGAAGCCAATCAACAGGAACGAACTCACGCCAACCAGCTCCCAGAAAACATACATCTGCAGAATGTTCGGCGATACGACAAGCCCAAGCATGCTGAAGGTGAACAGATTAAGGAATGTGAAGTAGCGGCCGATACCCGTATCACCATGCATGTAGCCGATGGAATAGAGATGCACCAGTGCGCTGACCGTGGTGACCACGACCAGCAACAACACCGAGATTGGATCAATCAGGACGCCGACGTTGACGGACATATTGTTCTGATAAGTGAGCCACTCGAAGCTCCACGGGATCAGGGTAAGCCGTTCTGTGCCGACAGGGAATAGATGAAAATATTCCCAAGCCAGGAGCCAGGCGAGGATCGCAGTCACGAATATGGACGCCGTCGCAACTATGCTTGCCACCTTTTGCGACAGGGGGCGGATAAACAAGCCCACAATCAGGAACGAGAAGAAAGGAATACCTGGAATAAGCCAGGCATGTTTCAGCGCGAACCCTAGAATCAAAGCATCTTGCATAAAAACGAACTCCGTCAATCTATCCGTCAATGTTTCATCATGTCCATACTGGTCACGTCAACCGTTTTACGGTTCCTGAACAAAGTAACGAAGATAGCCATGCCCGCAACCACTTCCGCCGCCGCCACAGCAATGATGAAGATAGCCATGATTTCGCCATCCACGACGCCGGGCGCTACGTACCGGTCGAAAACCACAAAATTCAGCGCACCAGAGTTCAGCAGAAGCTCGACGGCCATGAGAATACCAACCGCATTCCGGCGGGTTAGCACGCCATAAATGCCGATCGAAAACAGCAGCGTCGAAAGTACCAGCCAGTGAAAAACTCCTGGAGAATGCATGGCAAAGCATTTCAACCACAGAACAACTCCTGGGAAATGTGTGGCGAAACATTGCTGCACGATTACTCCCCTCCTTTCGGATGGAGTTTACGCGCCAGAACGATTCCGCCTATTGCCACGCTCAACAGCAGGAGTGAAATGACCTCGAATGGCAACAGATAACCGTGTGCACCGCGATTGAGAAGCCGTCGTCCAATTTCAGCTGTGTCGCCGCCTGCAAGAACACCTTTCTGGAGGGCTGGAAAATCAGAAAAGCGGAACATCGTCACCGTAACCGCAAAGAAACCGCCGGCCGCCAGCGAACCAAGGCTCTGTCGCAAAAGCGAAGGTTTGTCTTCCGGCATCTCGGCGGATCGCGTCAACATTATTGCGAACACCAGCAACACAACGATACCGCCCACATAAACGAGAATCTGAACACCGGCCAGGAACTCCGCGCCCAACAGCAGGTAAAAGCCGGCGCTCGTGGCCAGCAGGCACATGAGATAAACTGCCGCGCGAAGTATCCGGCTGCTGCAGACGACGGCGATGGCGAAAAAGATCGCGACTACGGCTAGAACGTAAAACATCAAGTTGGCTACAAAATTGCTCAGCATTTCTTTTCCCCCGAAGAATCTGGTGTCGGAGAAATCCGGTTCTCAGCCGGACAGCCCGGCATCGCTTCGCCGCAAAGCGGCACTGGCCCCTCGTAGAATTTTCGCGCTTCCATCAGCTTTTTGCGTTCCTCCTGATCTGTTACTTTCAAAAGCACCGGCGCAGCCGGTCCCGCATAAGGGTTCAAGTTGTAAACCAGCAACCTCTGATCGTAAACCGCGGATTCAAAGTTGGGCAGCATCTTGAGCGCCGCCGTCGGACATACCATGACGCACATATTGCAAAAAGTGCAACTGTCGAAGCGCCAGACAAAATGATTAATCTCGTTCTTCCCGGTGGTCGCACCTTTTCTATCATCAATAACGATAGAACCGTTTGGACAGGCAGTTTCGCACGTGTGGCAGGAGATGCATTTGTGATAGCCATTCTCGTCGCGCACAAACGCCAGTTGCCCCCTGAAACGATCGGCCATGCGCAAGGTTTTGCGATTCTCCGGATATTGCTGGGTCACCACGGTGGATGGGTGCGAGAGATAATGGAAGGTCACTTTCATGCCCTTGAAAAGGGACATCATTCCGTCCACAAAGGAGCGCACTATGCCCCTTTCTGCCGGTCGAGCCACAACAACAACCGATGCGCTTTGCGCACCTGCTTCTATTTTATCATCAAAACTCATAACCACTTCTTAATGCCACGGGAAAAAGTACAGATTGAAAATCACGAAACTAGCGCCGACAAGGAGATTGGCAAAACCCACTGGAAGCAGAATTTTCCATTCAAGCCGCATCAGCTGGTCAACGCGCAGACGCGGAAAGGTCCAGCGGAACCACATGATGAGGAATATCAGGAAACCGGTTTTACCGGCGAACCACAATCCCGGCGGTATCAAATCCATGGCATGGTTCAGCGTGCCAAAACCGCCAATATGGAAAGG
The DNA here is from genome assembly GCA_964487695.1 of uncultured Victivallales bacterium. Lineage (GTDB taxonomy): Bacteria > Verrucomicrobiota > Kiritimatiellia > UBA8416 > CAZASC01 > CAZASC01. The sequence continues at coordinate 77,390 of CAZASC010000003.1, read as the reverse complement.
CATCCAGCCGCCAAGGAACAAAGTAGCCGCCATGGCCGAGACGATGAACATGTTGATGAATTCGGCTAGAAAGAAGAAAGCGAACCTGATTCCAGAATATTCGGTGTGGAACCCGGCCGTCAGCTCGCTTTCGCCTTCCGGTATGTCAAACGGAGTGCGGTTGATTTCCGCTGTCGAGGCGATGAGATAGACGATGAACGAAACAAGGCCCACGCCGGGCGCGCGCCAGATCCACCAGCCATCGGCCTGACTCTGTACGATATGCGACAATTGGAGTGTTCCAGAGAACATCACAACGACAAGCAACGCCAGCGTGGCGGAGATTTCATAGGAAATGATTTGCGCACCGGCGCGCATCGCGCCCAGGAGCGACCATTTATTATTAGAGCTCCAGCCGCCAAGCAAAATGCCAAGCACACCGAACCCGCTGACCGCGGTGACATAAAGAACGCCGATGTTCACATCAGCGACCTGAAGGATGGGACTCATGGGAACCATCATGATCGCCAGCATGGTTCCGAGAAACGTCAGCAGCGGCGCGAACAGATGCAGGAGCTGATCGCCCTGGGCGGGCACAATGTCCTCCTTCATGAGGAGCTTGAGCATGTCGGCCACAGTTTGCAGCAGACCATGCCACCCCACCCTCATGGGGCCGAGGCGGCACTGGAAATGCGCGGCGATTTTGCGTTCAGCGTAGATCATGGCCAGCCCAAGACCGGCGACGAAAGCCCCGATGCCTGCCACACCAAGAAGCAAATAGCCGCTCGCGATCCATGGATGTGCCGGCAGGGCTTCGGCTGCTCGCTGCGCAACAGTTGTAACTTTCCAGGTTGTGTTCATTTTCAAAATCTCATCGATCAATGTCTGGAACGACAATATCAAGTGACGAAAGAATAGTCACCAAGTCAGCCAGCCGCCAGCCAGGCGCTGTCACGGTGACAGCCCAAAGGTTGTTGAAATTAGGCGTCCGCAGATGGATCCTGTAAGGCCTGTCCGTTCCGTCGGCGACAACAAACACGCCGAATATGCCGCGTGCCGTCTCGATATGGCTGTAATAATTGCCCGCCGGTAATTTGATTTTTATGGCCGGTTTCATCACCAAAGTTTTGCCTTCAGGAATGTTGTCAATCAACTGCTCGACGATCTGTATGGACTGGCGCATCTCTTCGATGCGAACCCGGTAGCGATCCCATGAGTCGCCAACGCTGCCCACCGCAACCTTGAATTGGACTTTGCCATACACTCCATAAGGTTCGTCCTTGCGCAGGTCGTGCGCAACGCCGCTGGCGCGCAAGACCGGGCCTGTTGTCCCAATCGAAACCGCCGTCGCGGCATCAAGAATGCCCACGTTTTTCATCCTCTGCTCGAAGATGACGTTGTTTGATACAAGCGTTTCATATTCCTCAAGCTTAGGCTTGAAGTAAGAAATGAATTCCTTCACCTTTTTCGCGAAATCCGGCTGAATGTCGAACATCAACCCGCCGGGCTGGATGTAATTCATTGTCAACCGCGCGCCGATTGTTTCTTCCAGTATTGTCGTGATCTTCTCGCGGTCGCGGAACCCGTAAAGAAACGGCGTGAAAGCCCCAAGGTCCATCCCGAAAACGCCCCACCAGAGTTGATGGCTCTGTATTCTCTGAAGCTCTGCCATGATGGTGCGGATCGTCTGTATGCGATCGTTGAGTTCGATGTTCATGGCCTTTTCCACGACCATCGATACTGCCCAGTTATTGGCGAGCGCCGAAAGATAATCCAGCCGGTCTGTCAAGTGGACGAACTGGCGATAGCCGATATGTTCGCCTTTTTTCTCGATGCCCCTATGGATATAGCCGAGAACCGGTAAAATCTCGCGCACGGTTTCACCGTCCATTTTCAGGACAAGCCGGAGTACGCCGTGGGTTGAAGGATGCTGGGGGCCCATGTTGACAAAATATTCCTGACTCGCCATCGGACTTTCGTTCGTTGGGATTTCATGAATCTTTTCGTCGAGAGTCGTGACTCTGATGCTCATTCCGGGCGCTCCAACATGAAATCATCTTTGTAGTCTTTTCTTAGCGGAAAGCCTTTCCAATCGTCATCGAGAAACAGTCGCCGGAGATCTGGATGCCCGTCATAGAGGACGCCAAACAAATCGTAGACCTCGCGCTCATGCCACTCTGCGATGCGCCAGATGGAACTCACGCTGGAGATTTCCGGTTTGTCGCGCTTCACCGACGTCGCCACCATAAGATAATGCCGCTGCTTCACCGAATAGAGTTGATATATAAGTTCGATCCTGTTTTCCACTGGATAATCAACTGCGGTGTGAGTGTACAGCATATCGAAAGCCAGTTGCGGGTCGTCGTGAAGCCTCTGCATGAATTTGAGCAGCGTTTCAGGCAAAACGTTGACCGCGAGCCGGTCACAAAGATCCTTCTTTGCAACTCCTGACTCGATGGCTATGACCGCCGCAACAAGATCGTCAGGGCTCATCGAGATCCCTTTCCTTGCATTGCTGCGGCACATTGACAGTGGCGTTTCGATCGAGAAGTGCGGCCAATTCGGCTTGTATATCCGCGATGGTAATTCCTTCCGGCAATGCAGCCATGACCGGTTTACGGCGAATGCCGGGTTTGCGGACAGTTTCGCCTTCCTTGATCATTCGCTGAAGCGTCAGCAGCCCGTAGAAAAACGCCTCGGGCCGAGGAGGACAACCCGGGACGTAAACGTCCACGGGTATAAGCTGGTCAACGCCCCGGATCGTCGTATACGAATTGAAAACGAACGGTCCGCCCGAAATCGCGCAGGAGCCGGTGGCGATGACATAGCGCGGTTCCCCCATTTGCGCGTACAGAGTCTTCAGTATCGGCGCCATGCGTTTGACGATCGTGCCGGCAACAACCAGCAAATCGGCCTGCCGGGGCGTTGCCCTTGCCACTTCTGCGCCGAATCGTGCGAGATCGTGATTTGAAGCGCCGGCAGCCATCATCACCTCGATGGCGCAGCAACTTGTACCGAAAGTCAGGGGCCAGAGACTGTTGGCATGCGCCCAGTTGATCATGAAATCCATGCTCGTCAAAACCATCGAGCCGCCCGGCATAGGCTCTATGTAGATGGGAAGCTTTTCGGTGATTACACCCATTCCAACACTCCTTTACGCCAGGCGTAAACCAGCGCCGAGAGCAGGATCAGGATGAAAACGCCGGCTTCCATCAGCCCTGCCACGCCAACTTCGCGCAGCACAACGGCCCATGGATAAAGGAACGCGGCCTCAACATCGAAAACCAGGAATAAAAGCGCAAAGAGGTAATAGCCGACGTTGAATTGGACCCACGCCGAGCCCATGGGTTTCTCACCGCATTCGTAGGGCGAGTTCTTCACCTTGCCGGGCTTATGCGGAGCAATAAGAAAGGAAGCAATGAGTCCACCAAAGACGAAGGCTCCGGTTAACCCGATAAATAGAAGCACAAGAAAGTAATTCATGATAATCTATCGTGTTTCCCACCAGAGGGAGCGGAATAATGACACCGCTTCTCATTGAAAATGAAAAATTAGATCGTGGAAATGTACAGTCCCACATTGTGGTTGTCAACGAAGGTTTCGATACAATTCTGTGATAATACTTCGGAAACTGTAAGATATCTACACTCGCTAGTCTTCAGTGATGGTGGCGAATTGCTCGACGACTGATTCCAGGTCCGCCGTTATTTCTTCGGCTATAAGTTCCGGGGCCGGAAGATGTCGAGGAATAGCAAATACGTCAGTTGCTCGACATAGTCTCCATATGACAAACCATCATCCCGGAGAATATTGCAGTAATTCCAGAGCTTTTAAACAAGTTGTGGTGGTGCGGTCTTCTTATATCTTTATCCATTTTCGAGTTCAGACGGAAGCAAGCGTTTGTGGATTTCGTCTACTCGTGGGCTTCGCCTTACTCCCAGCCAAACCTTCTTCAAGATTTCTTTAGGCAAATCCAGATGATGACGCAATCCTCCCGCATTGAACTTCTGGATCAATTCCTCTTTCGATAACTCGAACACCTGGTTGCAGTCAATGATAGTTGGCTTGAAAAACTCCGAAAAATCAGATTGCCCAACAACCACCAGCAATTCAAGAGGAAGTGCAGCGCGCCTGCGCCGCACTTACCTATTTTTGGGAACGTATCTTCGCAATTCAAATTCATTGCATGTCTTACCATCCTCTTCTCCTCTGCCAAAGAATGCTCAACCAAGTAAATTAGATCGTACGTTGTAAAAACACGTCCCCAGAAGAACCCCCAGACTCAAGGGAAAATCCTGCATCTCTCAGCAAATGTTCCAGGTAGGGAGTGGTATTCCAAAACGCCTTGAGAGCGCGATACTCTTCCGATGTGCGCATATCGTTCTGCGATGCCGTTTTGACGGCGCGAATCATCAGATTCTTTGCGGTATGCTCGGAAGACACGAACTGGACCACATCCGTCCGATATCCGTCGATTCGCAGGATTGTTGCTCTAAATGTGTCAGTCAGGATGTCTCCCATGCGTTCGCGCAGTATGCCGAAACGTGAAATCGCTTCGAGTTGCGCAGGCATCCCGGTTTGAGCCAGCTGCGACTGAAGTTCATGTTGGCAACACGGCGCGCACAGTACGATTTTCGCGCCACGCCGTATGGCAAACGCCAGCGCGTCGTCTGTCGCGGTATCGCAGGCGTGCAAAGCCATGACTATATCCGGAACGTAATCAGGTTGAAACTCCGCTATTTCGGCTTGCTGAAACGTCAGCCGATCCCAGCCGAGTGCTTTCGCATGTTCGCGATGTTTCGCTAGAAGGTTGGCTTTGACATCAATGCCGCATATGTGCGCCTCAAGTCCAAGGATGTTATTGAGATAATGACAGGTTGCGAAAGTGAGGTGGGCATTGCCACAGCCAAAATCCACCACACGTACAGGCTTGCCGGCAAACTCCTTCAATACATTCGTTTCAGCCATCAAACGAACGAACTCGTTGATCTGCCTGAACTTGTCGTTCATGCTGGCCTTGATCTTCGAGTCGCTCGTCGTAATTCCAACGGCTTGCAGGAACGGCGCCGAGCTATCGAGAATTCTTTGCTTCTTGCGATCATGCGACAAATCCACGACCGCCGCGTTTCCGGCAGAGCGGCTTCTCGTGACCGAGTGCCGACCTTTCTTGCTGATGTGAACATCGAGATCGCCGTTGGAAGTTTCCACGCGAATGTTTCTGAAGGGAAGATCGAGCAGCTCGTCCAAACTGGCGGCAACTTCATCATTCGAGTAGTTCTTTGTTATGTCTTTCTCTTTGTCCAAGTACGAGAACTGGACTTGCCTGACGCCCTTGATTTCAACAGAGCGCACAACGACTTTGACGAACATTGTCTCGTTGCGAGGCCCGCTGAAAACGGCACGAGAGAAGGAAGCGCCTGCTAAAAGAACGCCATCTCGAATGATCTTTTTGCAATCATCAGTCATACTATTTATCCCGACGCGTACTTGTATTCCTTAAGTTACTGGACGGTCTCGTTTTCGTAGCCGCGTCTTATCAGACGCAGCTACATTGAGGCCATCAGGTAACTGACTGGATACAATCACTTCTCATTTGCCATTCAGCAGAGCCGGTTCTACATTCTCTGCGTGGAAAAACAAACTCAAATGCATCAGCTTCTGGAGACGCATTTTGGCTTCCGAGAATTTCTCGAAGGCCAGCAATCCGCCATGGAGGCGATCATCAACGGTGAAGACACCCTCATCGTCATGCCAACAGGCGGCGGCAAGTCGCTGTGTTATCAACTCCCTGCCATGTTGCTACAGGGAATCACCGTGGTGGTATCTCCGCTGATCGCATTGATGAAAGACCAAGTGGATGGCCTGGCCGCGAAGAAGATTCCCGCCACATGCATCAACTCGTCGTTGTCCGAATCGGAGATCGGCAAGCGCATTGACGGTCTGGCGCATGGGGATTACCGGCTGGTTTACGTTGCGCCCGAGCGATTCAAGAGCAAACGCTTTGTGGAAGCCATTTCGCCACTTTCAATCGCCCTGTTTGCGATAGACGAGGCACATTGCATCTCACAGTGGGGACACGATTTCCGACCCGATTATCTCAGGTTGAAATGGGTACTGGAGAATCTGGGGCAACCGCCGGTAGCTGCACTTACCGCTACGGCGACGCCGGAAGTGCGCGACGACATCATCGCGCAGTTGAGTCTTGGTAAAGGGCGTCGCAAACCGCCAAAGGTCTTCGTTTCCGGATTTGCCCGGCACAATCTGACGCTGGCTGTAACTCACACAGCGAATAAGGCGGCGAAACTGGATTGCATCGTGCGAACCATCCGGGCTATGAAAACGGGTATCGTCTACTGCGCCACCCGTAAGAACGTGGAACGTGTCACCGCAGATCTGAAGAGCTCCGGGATTGCGTGCGTCGCCTACCATGGCGGTATGCCAGAGAAAGAACGCACCAAGCAGCAGGATCGCTTCATGACAGGCGGCTGTCCAGTTGCCGTTGCCACCAACGCCTTTGGGATGGGCGTTGACCGATCCGATCTGCGTTTCGTAATACATTACGATGTTCCCGGCAGCGTCGAAGCCTACTATCAGGAAGCGGGACGTGCCGGCCGCAACGGCGAACCAGCACGATGCGAGTTGTTGTTCAATTACGCCGACGTCCGGACCCAGGAATTCTTTATCCAAGGCGCCAATCCCACACGCGAGATCATTGCAGAGCTGTACTCAACGCTGCAAGTTCTATGCAAGAATGGCCCCATCGAAATGCCGATCTCAGAAATCGCGGAGCATGTGGTTGGCGCAAAGAACGAGATGGCCGTCGGCACAGGACTCTATTTACTGGAACGGTCAGGCTGCATCCGTCGAGAGTATGCGCAGGGCGGACGCACGTACACCACGCAACTGAATCTTCCAGTGAAACCGCTTGCCGAAGTGACGATTGATTTCGATGCGCTAAAAACGAAACTCGAACGCGACGGCAGCAAACTGCGCCGAATGATAGATTTCACTGGGCACCGGGGCTGTCGTCACCAATTCATCCTGGAATATTTTGGCGACACAGAAGCCGCGCGCAGTTGTGCCGTTTGCGACAATTGCCTCTCACACTTGAATGTCACGACTCGTCTGCCCACGGAGTCGGAAACGGTCACTATCCAAAAGGCACTCAGTTGTGTGGGACGATTGAACGGACGTTTCGGACGCGGGCGGGTGACGCAGACACTCGTGGGGTCGCATGCCAAGGAATTGCTCGATCTCGGGCTGGATCGCCTTCCGACCTATGGACTCCTTTCAACTGAAGGCGCAGACTATGTGTGGAGTCTGATCGAAGCGTTGATCAAAGCCTGCTGCATAGAGGTCAGCAACGGCGAGTACCCCACTCTTTCGCTGACCGCCCTGGGCTTGGAAGTAGTGCATCGGAAGAAAACAGTTCCGCTGGCCATGCCGACACAGACCGATGCGAAACCGAAGGCGACTCGTGCAGCAAGAGCCAAATCGCGACATGTGGCTGGCGACAACGATCCATCGTTCAACCAGGAAGCCTTTGAAGCGCTACGGACGTGGCGGCGTCAGAAGGCCGCAGCCATGGGAAACGTACCGGCCTATATCATCTATCCGGACGCCACGCTGGAAGACCTCGCGAGTCGTCTGCCCCAGACAGAAGCAGAACTCATGGAAGTTCGCGGCATCGGCCCCGCCAAAGCCAGCAAGTTTGGCGCCGAGACGATCTTCTTGCTCAAGCCTTTTGCTGCGACATGACCATCTATTTATGCGTGCGCACTGGACGCCGATCTCCGAGCGGCATCTCTGGCACTTGTATGGTCCCATTTTGGACAATACGAACGTGCTCGGAGAGCCCGTTCCACCTGAAAAGGTTTTTTTACGACTGGGACCGAGTGAGCCGATGGATTCGACCGCCCAGAGACTGACCAATGAGAAAGGCCAGGACGTAGAACGGAAAAGTTGCAAGGCGAAATGGGATGCCGAGCAGGAGCCGAAGCGCGATGCCGAGAATGATTGGGGCGTGGATGGACACAAACCACGAGAATGAGAACTTACGGCAGAGCGCCCGCCAATAGCCGAAAGGCAAATTCAGCAGCAAAACGACGGGAGCGATTGCCCAGGGGCTGTACGGTGCGTGCATGGAATCATCTCCGACTATGCATCAGTATGCCGATAGAGCTGCGCCGGCGGCCTTCACAAAGCGTTCGATGTCCCCGGCGTTGTGAGCGGAGGAAACAAAACCCACTTCAAACTGCGATGGCGGCAAATAGAAGCCGCGATCCAGCATCCCGTGGAAGAACGCGGCATGAGCTTTCACGTTTGAATGCTTCGCGGTGGCAAGATCTGTCACCTGAGTGCTGGTGAAGAACGGTGTAAACAATCCGCCGAGTTGCGCACAATGCAGGACAACGCCGTGCTTCCGCGCCTCAGCATTAACGCCATCCGCAAGACTCTTGCAGAGCGATTCCATAGCTGGATACGGATTCTCTTTCTTGAGCAACTGCAGCGTCATCATTCCAGCCGCCACGGCAACTGGGTTGCCGCTGAGCGTTCCAGCCTGATACACGGGACCGAGCGGGGCCAGCGAGCGCATGATCTCAGCCCTGCCGCCAACCGCACCGATCGGCATCCCGCCTCCGATGATCTTGCCGAGACATGTCAGATCTGGCGTCACTCCGCAAAGCGATCCGTATGTTGTCGGGCCAAGACGAAAGCCAGTGATGACCTCGTCAAAAATAAGCAACGAACCGCACGCCTGCGTTAATTCCCGAAGCCCTTTCAAAAATCCCGTAGCCGGAGGAACCAACCCCATGTTGCCTGCCACTGGTTCGATTATGACTGCGGCTATTTCTTTGCCGTCTTTGTCCAGCACGCTGCGCACGGCATCAAGATCGTTATACGGAAGCACCAGCACTTCCGCCACTGCTGCGGGCGAAACACCTGCCGACGATGTGATGCCGCCGGTCAGTAATCCGCTACCGGCGGAGACGAGCAGGTAGTCGGCGTGGCCGTGATAACAGCCGTCGAATTTGATGAGCTTGATCCGACCGGTGAATCCTCGCGCAAGGCGAAGCGCTGTCATAACGGCTTCGGTGCCGGAATTGACCAATCGCACCATATCCATATAGGGAACCAATTCGCATAAATATTCGGCGAACTCCACTTCGCGTCTGGTATTGATTCCAAACGTGGTGCCTTCCGCCGCAGCGCGCTGGATGGCGTCAACTATTTCGGCACGCGCATGTCCAAGTATCAGCGGTCCCCATGAGCCACAGAAGTCAGTCAGCTCCCGACCTTCAGCCGTCCATATTCTGGAACCTTTGCCTTTTTCCACGTAAATGGGGTCGCCACCGACGGCGTTGAATGCGCGAACCGGACTGTTCACTCCGCCGGGGATGACGAGCTTGGCCCTTTCAAACAACTCTTTCGATGTCATGTTGGTCCCTCTCTCAGTGGTCAGCGTTCGGTGGTCAGTGTTCAGCACTTGGTTCTTTTCCTAAACACCGACCACTGAACACTGCACACTATTTTAGAAACTCCCTATACCTATTGGCCCAGTACGAAATCAACAGATCGGCCCCCGATCTGGCCAGTGCAACGGTTGATTCGCGCACCATATCACGCAGATTGCCCCAACCGCGATCGGCGGTGGCAATCAGCATCGAATATTCTCCGCTCACATTATACACGGCAATAGGCAGATCGGTCATTTCGCGAAGACGGGCAATGATGTCCAGATAAAATAGCGATGGCTTGACCATGAGGATGTCCGCTCCTTCCTGCTCGTCCAGCTTGGACTCGCGCAATGCCTGCCTGATGTCACCATAGCTGGCCTGGTAACCGCGCCGGTCACCTTTTTGCGGCGACGACTTTTCAGCTTCCCGGAATGGCCCGTACATGGATGAGGCAAACTTGCTTGAATAACTCATCAGTATGGTCTGCTCGAATCCTGATGAACTCAGGGCAGAACGTATAGCTTGTACCTGGCCATCCATCATGGCGCTCGGCGCCACGCCGTGCGCGCCGGCTGCGGCATGGGAAACGGCCACTTTGGCCAGCATCTCATTGGCTGCGTCGTTATCCACGTCGTCATCACGCACGGGCCCGCAGTGGCCATGCGTCGTGTAAGCGCAAAGACACACATCGGTGAAGATCACCAGATCGGGATATTCGGCGCGGATTGCCCTCACCGCCTGCTGGACCGCGCCGCTCTCTTCACACGCAGCGGTGCCCTTGTGGTCTTTCTTGTCGTCGTCCACAAGGCCGAAAAGCAGAACTCCGCCCACTCCAGACTCCACAACCGGTTTCAGTTCCTTCAAAAGCGTGTCCACGCTGCAACGATACTGACCGGGCATGGCATCAATCTTCTGACGCTGCTTCTTTCCGGCCACAACAAATGCCGGCCATATAAACTTCTCCGGCCCCGGCATCGGCATGTCGAACATATTCCGCAGCGATGATGTACGACGCAACCGGCGAAGCCTGACATCGGGAAATGTATTCATGATGTTTTCTCCATTATTGAATTCAGTGATTCATTTGTGTACTTACGGGCCAACTCCGTCAGGCACGATTCCACCGTTGCTTCAGGACCAACCAGATTAACCTTGGCGCCCCGTTTTTCCAAAGCCGCTAGAGTAGGTTTTCCGATCGCCACAACGGTCTTCTTTTCCAACCCTTCAACTCCCCACTGTTTGTCGAAGACTTCGACGGCGGAAGCGCTGGCGAAGAAGACGGCGTCAAATTCCGGCTTGGTGTCGTATTCGATGGGCTCATTCTTGTACAAGATGCAATCTTCCACATTTGCTCCCCGGCCACGCAAGGCTTCGGATAGGCCCGCGCCGGCCTTGTCGGAACGCAGACGCAGGATTCGCATGCCCGATCTCACTAGAGGCTCGACAGTTTTCAACAGACCATCTGCGCCGAAATTCGAAGGAGGCTCGATGTCTGCGCGAAGCCCCATAACGCGGAGTTCATCAGACGTACCGCCGCCGCAAGTTACGAGTTTAGGAAGAGAACGTAAATCAGTTCCCGCGCTTCTCAGCAGGTCCGCGAAACACCGAACAGCGGATGGCGATGTCAGCACGACCCAATCATATTCCTTGATCCTGCTAATGCACTGCAAAGCGTCGTCCGTGGTCACCAGCTTGATTAGCGGGCGAAATATCGGGATACCGCCGAAGTCGGTCACCAGGCCGCCGGCCTTGTCCTGAAGTGACTGGCTTGATGTCAGCAAAATGCGCCGTCCCTGAAGGGCGCCCCATTCGGTGCGATAACGATATCCTGCGGCTTCGCCAATAATAAGCGTGCCGGGCAATTGCGTGGTAACTTGCTCCACCTTGTCGGCTATGTCGGCGAGAATTCCCGAAACCACAAAAGCCTGATCGCCGCCAGCTCCGTAAACCATGGCGGCCGGCGTGTCTGGCGACCGTCCTTCATCCATTAATTCCTTTGCGATCTGTCTTGTGATCGAGACGGACATGTAAAACACAGTGGACAGACCCGCGCGAACGGAAGCGCCGATGGAACCGATGTCACCGCCTTGCATGCGAGGTGTCATGACGGTGAAGCCGCGCGACACGCCACGCCGTGTGAGAAGCATTCCGGTGCCAGTTGTCGCCGCCATGAGACTGCTCACGCCGGGCAATACGCAGTATGGCAACGCCAGCGAATCGAGAACCTCAACTTCCTCAGCGAGACGGCCAAAGATTCCCGGATCTCCACCTTTCAGGCGAACGACCCGCAGACCACGGCGTGCGTACTTGGCGACGAGTTGAGTAATTTCCTCCTGTGGCATGCTATGCCGGCCCGATCGCTTGCCGACATGCACGCATTCCACGTTCGACGGAATCTGATCGAGAAGATCAGGGCCCATAAGATCGTCGTGCAGACATGTGTCGCACCGACGAAGTGCCTTAAGCGCGTCGAGCGTGCAGGTTCCGCCGGAACCAACACCGGCGGCGGCAAATGTGACTGCTTTGACAAAGAACGATCGGAGGCGCGTGAAGCGTTCGTCGCCGCCTCTAAAGGTCATGCCCAGATATCCTTGTCCGTCCGGCGGCGGCAGTTCCGATAGAGAAATCCATTCGGTAATTCGTTTCTCAAGCCCCAGTCGCACTAGCGCGGCGGCGGCCATGATCAGCATGTCGTAATCACCCCGGTCGAGTTGTTCCAGACGCTGCTCGATATTGCCCCTGATGTTGTTCAGACTCGCATTGGGAAATCTGCGACGGCAGTATGCTTCGCGCCGATCGCTGCTCACACCGATTCTTGCATTGGCGGGGATGTCTTTCACGCTGCGTCCGGTCGGCATGATAATTGCATCGCGCGCATCCTCGGACCATGGCAGCCAAAACCAATCCAATCCCGCCTTCACGGGATCGGGTATATCTTTTGCGCTGTGTACTGCGCAGTCCAACTCGCCGCTCCGCACTTTCTCGTCAAGGTCGCGGGTGAAGAAATCTGGCGGCGTCACGCGCAGGTCCGTCGTGAGATCGCGGTCGCCCGGCGAAGAAATGGGCACATCCTCGAACGTGCACACCGGGAAACATGCCTCAAGTTTGTCCAAGGCATCGCGAGTCTGGACGCGCGCAAGTTTGCTGGCCCGGGTTCCGGCTTTAAGTGGAATTCTATTTGGCGTCATTCTTTTCTTCCATGGATGCTTCTTCGGTCATTGCGTCGAGCATTTGCGCGATCCTCTCTTTAACCATCCTCGACTGCCGGCATGAGCGACCGCCTGTCGAAACTGTCACAACAAGACCGTTCTTCCTGCATATTGCGGGTGTAACGAAATCGCCTTCGGTCCAGCAACTGTCCACGGCGCTGCAAAGTATGCCGCTCTTGCGACAGGCCGCAATGACTTGTCTGTTCACATCTTCATCGTCCGTTGCCGCGAAGACCAAATACTGCCCTGTAATGTCTGACGCCGAAAAATTACGCGCTATTATCCGAAGCCTCCCGGAAGCGGCGAGTTCCCGAAGCGCTTCCGTGACAGTGGAAGCGACAACGGTTATATCGGCCTCGGCATCAAGCAAGTGGCCGGCTTTGCGCGTTGCGATCTGGCCCCCGCCGACAACAAGGCACGGGCGACCCGCGACCAGCAGGCAGGCGGGTAAAATCGGACGAGAAGCAGTCTTCTTTCGCATTATACTGTCCAATCTCCAAGTATTAACACAGGCATTGCCTGCAACCCGAATGAACCGCAGATTGCCGAATCATGAATGTCAAATATCGAAGTTACAGACAACCCAGCGACTGCTGCCTTCTTTACGCTTCATCATTTTGACCTCATCATTCGTCAATCTGCGGTTCATTCTCAACTATTCCAGAAAAAGTCTCTCGGGACAACTCAAGCATCATACGTTCGACATCATCCAACCAGATCCGGACAATATCATCGTTATCCCCCAATCCCTTGATCACGGGTACACAACGTATGCCCTCGCGTTCAAACGCAGAAGCCCATGATGCAGGATCGTTGCCTGCCAGTTCGTTTCGCGTGGAAAGCCCGGCGACGATCATCAACGGCGCTATTACAAGTTGCGTCAGGCCTGAAGTCTTGCATTCCCTGATCACATCTTCAAGACCGTGATTTGACATCAGCGTACTCAGAATCACCCGCCGGTCAAGCTTGCGACAGAGAGTCGCCGCCGCTTCGTAAGCCGATTGTGCTTCATGACGCTTGCTGCCGTGGGCCACGAGCAGTAGCGCATCACATTTTGGCAGCTCGTCAAGCAGCCAGCGCACAGTGCGCTCGAAGTCTCCTGGAGCATCCAGAAGTGGTTTGGAAAGAATAGTCTGCACGAATCCATTCGGCGTACCGGTGAATTCCTGCAGCAGCTTCTTGAGTTCAGTATATTCAACGCCGGACACCAAGTGAAGAGATTTGACGGCCAGATGTGTGATCCCTTGCTTTCGCAATTCGGAGAGCGATTCATAAGGAACTTTCGAGATTCTTCCGTTCTGCTCCAGTTTCTTCCTGACACCCGACGACGTGTAGGCCCAACCCTTGGAAACTCTGCTGAAACGGCGGCAAAACAAGTCGTCAATGTGGTCGAGTGTTTTGCCGGCATCCTCCGAACTTGTCCCTGGCAAAGCGAACAAGACTGCTTGTTTCATGACAATACTTTCTATTGCGATTGCTCGTTTTCGAGAAAGAAAACCGGGCTCGTCTTCTTGAATTCGCGTGTTGAGACCAGCATGCGTCCGTTGCTCAGTGCGGCCTGCTCACCCAAGCGGCGGAATATGTTTCCGGCAGTTTCCTTTTCGCGGGCATGAATCATGGCGTAAAGATTGAATGGAACCGATGGCGAGGCATGACGCTCGTAACAATGTGTAACTTCTGGAGCTGCCGCCAGAATTTTGCCTGCCCTGACAACATCGGCTTCCGCCACCGGCCATACGCACATGCCGTTTGCGACAAAACCGGCCTTCCGGTGTCGAAGGATAAACCCGATTCTGCGCAGAATCCCGGATTTCTTCCACGATGTCAGAAGTTCGAGCAATTCTTCAATGTCCAATTTCAGGTCCTGCGCAACAACGGCGAATGGCTCATCAACCACGGACAGGTTGCCTTGGAGTTTACGGACCAGCGATTTCTCACACGCTGAGAATATCGGCGGCGTTGCCACATCCGTCGTTCCCGGCGCGTCTTTGTCACTCACCGGTTCTACGTCGCCTTCGGCCGCGTCCAGTACAACTTCGACTTTGAAACGCCGGATGGCCGGCAGGTTGAGCAGCAGGTACGGCTTGAGCGTGTTCTCGACCCTTTGGAGTTCGTCTTCCAGTTTGTTGGCCTGCGCTGTAAGTGTAAACCACAAACTTGGGATCCCTTCCCTTTCATAGCAATGCGTTACACCAGGATGCGGTTGTAGCAGCTCTGCAATTCGCTCAATGTCGTGCGCGGGCACATCAACAGCACAGAGCGTGCTTGCATAGCCGAGATGGCGGGAATCGAAGACACCGCCGAACCGTCGCGCCACGCCTTGGGTGAACAGATTTTGAGCCGCATGGAGCACTTCCACTTCTGTCATGCCCAGCGTTCCAGCCATCTCCGCCCACGGGCGACGAGCAAGCGGTATTCCCTGCTGCAAGGCTATAAGCAAAGCTTGATTGGCATTTGAGGAAGCTTCTTTCATTTGGATGTAGCTGCTTTTCTGGATGGTTTGCGCATGACGCCCTGAACCAGATGTCTGACTGCCATCACGGGATGGGCTCTCAGCATCCTCGGTCCGGAATATTTCATAATCTCCCTTGCGCGTTCTCTCATGTCAGGTTTGTAGCAATGGATCGTGCACTGTGCACAGGTTGGTTTCTTCTCACCAAAGGGGCACTCTGCCAGTCTTGCAGCGGCGTAATCCAGTACTTCCCGACATTCCGGACACAACGTCTCTGAGCTCTCATGTTTGTCGCGGCAATAAATACCGAGCATGACCTGAAGGGTCCTTGTGTCTTTAGATTCCTGCTTCAAACGCCGACCTTCCGGACCGCAGCCGTCCCGGCTGCGAGTTTCGATGGCGTCCCGCCGTCAGGCACCTTTGGCGTCATTCCATGTTCTTCGGATTTGCGCGCCGGGACGGCGCTTGCGCTCGCAGGCGGGGACGCCTGCGCTACGTCATTGCCTGCCAGTTCTTTCATCCGCTTGTCTCCGTGACCGGGACATAGGCACAATCCGGGTCTTCGCCTAGAAAATCAGTGGTGTCGGCGTATGCGCGGGCGCGACATCCGGCACAGAGTTTCCGATAGCCGCAAGCGTGGCATTTGCCTTTCAACTCGCCGGGGTCGCGCAATGCCTGAAAAACTTCCGATTCTTTCCAGATGTTTCCAAACTTCTTTTCCAGCACGTTACCAACTCGTACTGGAAGATAGCCGCATGGTTGAACATCGCCGATGCGCGAAATGAAGCATACCGCCGAACCTGCGAGACAGCCGCGAGTCATGGCCTGCATGCCGTGACCTGAGCTTTCAACCTGAAGTCCCTTGTCTCGGGATATTTCGCGCATGATCCTGTAATACTGGGGCGCGCATGTCGCCTTGATATGCACCTGCCCGCGCAGTTCGAGCGACTTCTCAAAGAGCCATCGAAGCACTTTCTCCATTTCTGCAGGGGTCAATCGCGCGGCTTCATCCAGTTCGGCGCCGCAACCGACCGGCACAAGGACAAACACATGAAACGCATCTGCCCCTCGTGCGAGCGCGAGATTGAGGATGTCTTCAATCTCAGCCAGGTTGTAGCGTGAAGCCGTTACATTCACCTGGACCGATACGCCTGCACGCCGAAGCGCATCGAACCCGCGCAAAGTCGCATCGAAACTTCCGGGCAGACCTCGAAAGGCATCGTGCGTAGCGGCTGTAGCACCGTCCAGACTAACGCTCACCCGCTGGATGCCACAGTCCGCAATCTTCTTAGCAACCTTGTCGTCAATCAGCGTGCCGTTTGTGGCCATGGCGACCCGCGTGAAGATGCCGGAACAATATTTGGCGATGTCGTAGATATCGGTTCTTACCAGCGGTTCGCCGCCTGTCAGGATCATTATAGGGTCGCCACACTCGCGAATATCCGTGGCAACCTGCATGACTTCTTCGGTGCTCAGTTCGCCTTGGACGAAATGATCCTGCGCCTCCGCCCGGCAGTGCTTGCATGTTAGATTACAGCGCGCAGTGAGTTCCCAGAAAACGAGACGCAGCTCGTTGCCAGTCGCAGCGGAGCCGTGCGGTGCGTGGGGGTGCATATCAGCTCTCCAGTCCAATTTCGCGGTCGGACAAATAACAATCGGGTTCCTCCGCCCAGACGTTCCCTGTGATCGCTTCGGCACGAACGCGGAAATTGCCGTTGCAAATGTCCAGCCATTTGCATTTGGCGCAACGCCCCTCGATGTACTGCTTGCGTGTCCGCAATTTCGGCAGGAGCTCATCCGTAGGATTGCCCCAGATTTCACTAAACGGCTTCTGCCTGACGTTGCCCGCAGTGTAGTGTCGCCAGAACTGATCGGGATGGACTGAACCATCCCAGCTTACGCAGCCGATGCCGAGCCCGCTGCTGTTTCCGCCGTTCATACGAAGGAGCGTCAGCACAGCCTCGGCCTTGTCCGGATTCTCGCGCAACAGGCGCTGATAGAGATAAGGACCGTCCGTATGATTGTCTACGGTGAGGACTTCGACGTGCTTCCCGCGATCGTGGAGTTCCTTTGTGCGATTCATTATCAGATCCACTGTTGCGCGCGTCTCTTCATGGGACATCCGGCTGGAAGTCACGAGCTTGCTGCCCCGGCCTGCATAGACGAGGTGATAGAAACAAACACGGGGAATGCCTTCGCGTTCGATCAGATCCAGAATTCCGCCCACGTCGTGAAAATTGCCGCGTGTCATGGTAAAACGAAGCCCCACCTTGACGCCCATCTCCAGACAGTTTCGCACTCCGGCCAAAGCATCTTCGAATGCGCCTTCAACGCCGCGGAATAAGTCGTTCGTTTCTTTCAGACCGTCCATACTTATGCCTACATACGAAAGTCCGGCAGCCTTGACTTGCTTAGCAACTTCCTTTGTGATCAGCGTTCCGTTGGTAGAGATTACCGCGCGCATCTTTCTTGTTGAAGCGTGCTCGATGAGCTCGAAGATGTCAGGACGCATCAAAGGTTCACCGCCGGAAAAGAGGAGCACCGGGCAACCGAAGCCGGCAAGATCGTCTATCAACCTTATGCCTTCCTTGTGGGAAAGTTCTCCGGAATAATCCTCGTTTCGGGATTGCGAGTAGCAGTGCACACAACGCAGGTTACAGCGGCGGCCAACATTCCAGACAACCACAGGTTTCTTGTCGACGGAAAATTGCAGGAGATGCGAAGGCAGGTCTTTGGATTGCCGCCCATAACGCAACGGGTCGGACGGTTCAACCGTGCCGCAATAAAGTTTCGAAATTCCGATCATGCCATTCCCTCCGATATGCCTTGGTACTTACTGATATTGTGCCGCAGCGCCGGATGATTGGCAACAGAATTGAAGAAACGAAAGCCGCAGGACATGGTTTCTGGCATGTCAGAAACCGAGACTGCTATTCTACCGTTACATCCGCTCCGCGGATGATGAGGTCGTATGAATACCCGGCGCCGATATCGACATCACGTTCAAGGCGTCCCTTGACCACGACGGTATCACCCACCTTGAGACTCTCTTTTGTGGTAACCACAAGGTCTCGCTTGTCAGAACCATCCATGATGTGAAGCCAATTGGCGTTCATGATGTTGGCGGTGTATTTGGTTACTTTGCCGCGAAGTTTCACCTCCGTGCCGACCAGTTTCTCCCGCTGTTCCACAAGAGCCGCAATGGTCACGCCTCCTTCGACAGGAGGAACCTTGACGTCAAAAGACGGCTGGCTCTGCGCACCCATAGCCGCCGGTTTCGATCCGTGCATGCCGTACCCGGCTGGGTAATTGGTGGACATGACGCCGTTTGCTTGCATGGAAGCTGGACAAACGGCGATAGCATTGGTCGGCTTGGAGCTATTCCCCTGGCCTGAAGAAGGACACATAGAACATGTGTTGGAGGATGTGGCGCTGCTTCCTTTAGCTGAAGCCGGACACATGCTGCATGAAGCCGACTCTTTCTCTGCGCTCGAAGCGGCTGCTGGACAAACAGCTCCGGATGACGGGCCTTCCTTCATCGTCGATGCAACGGGACAAACGGCGCTTGAACTTGAAGACGATTGCTTGACCGACTCCGACTGATGACAACCTGTAATAAAGAAAACTGCCAGCGCCAACGTTGATCCGGCGACAATCCACGATTTCATACCTTTCATCTCCTTCTCCAAAAGCCAGCCGCCCGCCGGCAAACCGGCGGGCGGTAGCAGCCATAGATTTATCAATCCTGTTCTAGCGAATGATGTAAGTCACATTAGTTGACCATGGCCCAGTTCCAAGGCCGTCCGTGTTGATGCCTTGCATCTGCCATGTGTTTGTGCCCTTGGCAATAGTCTTTGCAACGCTTGTGCCAGTTATTCCCGCGAAAGTACTGGTTTTCCCATTAGGAGTGTGTATCTCCATGTTATATTTGGTGGAATTTAGATCGGCCACCCATGTAAAGACACGCGTCGTCCCGCCCGTCGATATGCCGCTGGGCGAAATCAGGGTGATCGGGCCTGGAGCCACGGCAAGACGACTGAACGAAATCCACCGCGATGTTCCGACGCGCCACTGATAGTTGCCAGCAGCCAAAGGCGCGGCAGGAGTCCAGGTTGGCGCACCTTTCAGAGCCAGCGTCTTGAACGCCTTTCCGTTCAGCAGGATCTGCAACGTGTAGTTTGTGACCCCTGATTTAAGAGTGCCATCCGCCGCCGGCCATGTGAAAACTGGCAATTTCAGCGTGGTGTTGGTTCTGGGCGAGTACTGTCCCCAATCCTGCATGTCAGCTATGGAGGCCTTGAGAAGATCCACAGCATACCCGGCATTGTGAACACCATGACTGCCGTCGGCGCTTACGAAATCATAGTTGTAAGCGGCCTTCAATTGCTCAACACTGGAATTCGCATTCACCCCTATGCTGCCGTGGCTGAACGGCGGAAGCAATGCGGCCAGCCTGGACAGAAGATTGGAGACCTGAGTCTGTACACCTTCCACAACGACCCCGTGAACCGCGTCGCCATCATAGTCATTATTCGGATTATCGGTCAGTGGGTTGAATGTTGTGTCAACGAAATCGAAGTTCGTGCCGCCCGTTTCAACATGGCAACTCTGGCAAGCCACGGCAATATCTACGCCGTCGGTTGTGACCATCTTCATGGTATGCCCCTGAGCATACATGAAGGAGTTGCTGATGGACGGATTGGTACTGGTCTTTATGCTCTGCTCCATGTGACAGTTAATGCATGTATCCTTGAGAATAGTCAGATGCGGACTTCGCAAAGAGAGATTCGTGAAACCGCCGTACTCGATGCCGTTGACCCCAGCCAGCATATCGGCAATTGGACTGTCATGTGGCCCAAACGAAGCCGGATAATTCGATGTGTTTACTGCGGCGGAAACGAACCGTGACCGGTGGCACTGCATGCAGAGTTTGCCATCGCCGCCATCGGAAATAGTCGCCACTACTGGCCCATTCTCGGGGCCAATTTTGATATCAGCAAGGGTTCGCAGCAGATGCTCGTTCGTTTCTGTTCCCGTGGGATGCGGATCATGGCACGCGGCGCAGGTAATGCCCTCGAGTCCGGTCGTTCGCGTTATCCCATTGGTCTTGAAAGCATCTATGAAACCTGCCGTGCTATGGCAGCGGCTGCACCAGGTAAATGTCAGAGGATTGGCGGATACGTTGTTGGTTTTGTATGAGGCCGAACCGGAGCCATGCATAGATTGGCTCCACTCAAAAGCGGTTACATGACCGTTAGTCGAATCGTGGCACGAAGCGCAAACTCCAGCGCTAAGACTGATGGAAATCTTGTTGGTATCTCCGAAGTGCTCGCCTGCGGGACCGTGACAGTCTTCACATTGGATGTTGGCCTTGTCCTGCAGAGCAACCGGCATGTTTTCCCATTGGCCAGGGCCGGAAGTGGGCGGAATCCAGTAATTGACGGAGTTTGGCGGCAGGAGCGCGGCATTGGTCATTTCGTCGTAGAAGCCGCCATTGTTGAGCGCATTGGAATTTGCATCATAACCCGTCGTGTGGCAACTGTAGCAAGACGACTTGAAGCCGGCGCCCAGTAACGTCCCGTCAAATGCGGGGCCGCCATCTATTTTCCGTTCGAAAGCATCTGCGTGATATGTCACAAACCAAGCGCCATAATTGTCGTTGGTAGTGAATGGCTTTCCGCTGTGGCAGAACGCGCAACCGCTATCTTCCACACCGATGTACTCTGCGGCTGTGATCTTATTGGTGACCGAAACCAATACCGACACCGCACCGGTCTTTCCGTACACATTGGCTGCGACAATATACTCGCCAACGACGTCAGGCGACAGGGCCGTCCTGCCCTGCAACAAGTACACGTTATTAGTGACGGTTACCGTCGTCGTATTCGTGGTGGCTCCACCCAAAATATTGGAATAGGTGACCGATCCACCTGTGGTCACATTGGTAAGGGCTACCGTTACGCTATTCGTCTTATTGCCGCCAGGGCTGTTGGTATATGTGTAAGAATAAACAATCGAGGCGCCGGCGTACTGGTTTGTGGGCACAAAATAGGTATTTCTTTCTCCGACATCGTAGATTGGAGCTCGTAGCAAGTTGTTAAGAGGACTGTCCTGCAATACGGCCAGCGAGGGGCGACTATCGTTGGTGGGAATTTGCAGCCTCCACACCACTTGTGTGACTACTATGTTTGTCACCTGGACTTCAAGGTAAACCGGCGTGCCCAAGCCAGTCGAAAGCAGCCCGGAAGATTTTTGTGTGCTTGCGGATAGACCGGCAGCCTTAATGCCTGACGGCGTAAGCGGATGAGAAACAATCTGGGCAAACGGAACACCGGCTGCCTGAACCGTCGCCAGCGTGACAGCGCAAACGCCGATCGCGGCAACAAACTTCAACATCACTTTGCTTAGCATTTTTTTGTACATCACATCTTTCTCCTGACTTTTCGTCACTTCGAGCGCCCAATATCGGTACATGCTTGATACTAAACCTTTTACCACGAAACCATCCATATATTAGCGCAAAACGCCTGGGTGCAACAATAGGATCATTCTACGATTAATCGAATTATGCACCACATAAAACCCATGTCATCCAGCCAGACAAGCGGCCTCTCCTCTACTTATGACCCTTGGCTGGAGTCGCCGCATGAATAATCTTCTTTTTACTTCGTGCATTACCTGTGTCATGGCAACCGGCCTGGAAACAATCAGTTTGCGCAGTGAACCCAGCATGTAAAGATGGATCCCATACGGCAACGTGATACGTGAGGAGCGTCCCGGCAACATGGCACTGATTGCAGGATGAATCGCCGCTCTGATGGCAGGACGCACAATGGCCATTCAGCCAACTCAAAGGATGGGGATCAGGGTGAGACGCAACATCCGCCGCATGACATGTCGCACATGGGTTACCGGATTGTCCGGCATGACATTGACTGCAGTGCTGGAGCTGCCAGCCCGCGGGATGCGGATCGGGATGACCGTTCAATCCCTGCGCGTGACAGATCACGCACAGATTTTGCAACGTGTCCACGTGACACTGGTTACAGTGCTGGCTGAGCCAGCCGGCTGCATGAGGATCGGGATGGCCGCCCAATCCCTGCGCATGGCAGATCAGACAGTTATCGTCTTGCAGTGTGTCTGCATGGCATTGGTTACAGTGCTGGTTGAGCCAGCCGGCACTGTGAGGATCAGGATGACCGCCAATTCCTTCCGTATGGCAGAGAATACACTGATTCCACTCTGGACTGCCGGGATGGCACTGATTGCAGTGCTGATTCTTCCAGCCTGCGGCATGCGGATCGGGGTGCTCGGCAATCCCCTCAAAATGACAAGTCACACAACCGGTGCCCATTTCCTGTGATGTGTGGCAATTCTGACAATGCGTCCCGCGCCACGCCGCATTGTGCGAGAGTGGACGCGTCTGGGAGTGGCATTCGACGCAGAAATCCACCTCGTGACACACCCGGCATTTTGCCCGCTCCCATGAAGCTTCGATTCCGTGGGTTTTCAATCTCCAGAGATTATTATTGTGCGACAATGGTTTATTGGTCTCATGACATTCCCTGCATGTTTCTTCATGGTGGCACACGCTGCACACCGCGTCCGGCGCATTCGCTTCACTACCGTGACGGCGCGTCCAGTCCTTCTTGTGACTGGCCGGAGGAACGAGCGGGCTCATGTTGCTGTGACAGGTGTCGCAGGACCTGCCGCTCTCGTGCGATTTCTGCCTGATCATTATGATGTCGCTGCGGGAGGTTTTTGGCACGTAGTCCTGATCGGGCGCCAGCATGTAAGCGTGGCAGCTTGCGCATTCCGTCTTCAACGCCGCAGTATGCGTGAAAACGCCGGGGGCTGCAGCGGCATATTCCGGGCGCTTGGCAATATCGTTAAGGTTCTTTTCTTTGTGGCAAACGCCGCATGTCTTGGCGCTGATCTCGTTGGTCTCAATCATATCGCCGTGACAATCGGCACAAACTTTGTGCCCCGGCCAGGCCAGCCGGCCATCTTTGACATCGCCATGGCAGTCGCTGCATGACATGCCGTTTTCCTTGACATGGAGGGTGTGACTGAACTTAAGGGTATACTTGTCCTTTTCGTCGCATCCGGCGAGAAACAGCATCAGAAAGATGATGGCGCAGTTAAAGAGTTTGTTGGTCATATTATCTCTCTTCAGATTCGCAACACGACGGTAATCTGGGCCATCAAGCTGTGCCCATTGGTTTCGTTCGTACCGGTGTCAGTCTCCATTTCGCCCCGCGCCTGTATTGCAAAGGTTTTATTCAGATTCCACTTTCCAGCCAGAAAATAACTGTATGAATCAGGTGAATCCTGCATAACACTACCGTCGCCGGAAAAATGCACATCGCCCGCGTCGATTGTGCCGGTATAATCCACATACTGCGTGTAGTCATAGTGAGTATAGCCTGTGCCTGCCGAGATCTCCCAGAGTCTTCCGTGTCTATAGCGCAGTTCTCCGCTAACGCCAAAAAAACTGTCGCCGCCGCGGACATCCCAGTATTCGCCGGCCACCGACGCGCTCCACGTGTGGTCCGGTTCGATGGAGATCGTAAGATCGTAGTGGGTGTAGTCCGTGTTTTGAGCGTTCTCGTCGCCGGTGGCAACCATGCGCGCCGTGAACTCAGGCGCGATGTAAAGCCAGGGCAGGACATTCATGTAGGTTCTGGCGCAAACGTAGGTATAAGGATCGAAACTTCCCAATACCTGTAGAAGCGGGGAATAGGCAATGGTATCGCCCGTCGCATCGCCCCACCGGCGAACCCCGACATAACCTCCGAAATCGCCGGCTGTAGAATCGTAGTATAAGTCCAGACTTGCCATTTCGAAAGACTTGTTCAGCTCCGAGACTTGCAACTGACTTCTCAATTCCTCATCAAACCTTTGCCTGACGTCCAGCGCATAATGCTGATCGTCCACGTCGGCGCTGTCGTCATGATAGCGGACATAGGTTAGGCGCGTCTGATTTTGCGCCCAAGGGCGCCCGATGAGCGAGAACCCACCTGCCCAGTCATTGGAGACAGATGAGTAGTAGCTGACAGGCCGGCCGTAGAAAACCTGGCCGCCAAACCTTGAATTCTCGAATGCCATCAACTGGCCGCCGTCTATGTGCAGGCTGTCAGCGACATCAATATACTGGCGGCCACCACGAAACAGGACATCCCTCGCGATGTCGTGCGCTTCCAGGTAGAGTTGGAACAAATAATAATCGCTTGTAAGGTCGTCTATGCTGGCGAATTCATTATCCGCGAGCGAAGTGGACAGGTTGTTGAGGTCCTTCTGAAATCTTCCCGAGAAATAGAAATCCAAATGGCGGTTCGCCAGATCCCGATCGCTGAAATACAAGTATTCGTAAAGATCAGAGTCGTGTTCGCCATCGGACGAGCGATATTCGTATTCGCTTCGCGATTGCCCCGAGATATGCCCTTCATACCATGGCGTTGCCGACATCGGATATCCATCCTCAGCCAGGCAGGATGACGATACCACCTGAAGGGCAAGAATAAAAAGCCCGAACATCAGGACAAGTTGGCGGCGACAGGCGGTTACGTAACGAGGCATCGCAAACTCGGCAACCAGTATTTTCCTCATGAAATCTCCCGCTCACCAAGGTGACTCAAACGAATGAATATAGCACTTGCGAAGCGATACCTGCAATGTGAATAATATCAGAAAGATGGGATTTTACTATGAACCTGCGCATCATGAAATCATGACTTATTCCAGAAGAGAAAGAGATGACACAATCGGGTAAACATCGGATCAGACGCCGCTTATTTACTGTCTTTTCCTGCTGTCTTTATCATTTTTTGCTTCACTATTATCTCGATCTGCGCCGGGACGGTCGTTAAATCGAAAGAGATCGCTCACCACGTTGGCATATTCCGCCCATTGGCCGTTCCGGGCTGCCCGCTTGAGCGACTCTCTTGGACCAGCCAGTAATTTTGCCACCACTTTTTGTGCAATGGCGCGAACTTCCTCGCGCGCTTCATCGGACAGTGCCGCCATTTTTTCCTTGGCAAGCATCCGCTGCAGCACAGTATCAGATACCTCCTGCCCGAATTCGTCCAGCCTGCGCATCATCTCCCTCAGGTCTGCGCTTTCGAACATGCACGCGACCTCAGCCGCACCCTCCCGAATAATCTTTCGGGCTTCTTCCACGGATTCCTGCCGCTTCGCCAGATTTTCTGCTGCCACACGCTGCAGATCGTCAATGTCGTAGAGATATACGTTCGCCAGTTCTCCGGCGGCTGGTTCAATGTCGCGTGGAACGGCGATATCGATCAACAACAGGGGTAAACCGCGGCGCACTGCAACGGCCTTGCGTACGGTGGCCTCGCGGATTACACAGTGCGGCGCACTGGTCGAGCTGATTACGATGTCGGCGCGGGGCAGGTAGTCATCGAGAAGGTCATAAGGAATGGCGCGCCCTCCGTATCGTTCAGCCAGCGACAACGCCCTCTCCAGGGAACGGTTGAGCACGAGCACCTCCTTTGCGCCCCTTTCGATAAGACTTTTCAGCGATAGCTCTGCGGTTTCGCCGGCTCCCACGATCATCACCGTCTTGGATCCCAGATCCTCAAATACTTTCTCTGCGAATTCAACCGCGATGGAGCTGACGGATACGCGGCCCCGGCACAGATCCGTTTCGGTGTGTATCCGCTTGGCGATCCTGAACGCATTCTGGAACAAGGGATCCAGGGCTTTGCCAAGGGCTTGAGCCTGTTCAGCAAGCATGTATGCCTGTTTGACCTGGCCAAGGATTTCCGTTTCGCCTACCACCATGGAGTCCAGCCCCGAAACGACGGCCAGTAGATGTTCCGCCACGGTCAGATCCTTCTTTGTGTAGAAATGTCGTGTCGCTTCAGAGAGATCAGTGGATCCATTTCCCTTCAACAGCATGCGGATAAGCGCCGTTTGCTTTGCTTCCACATCGATGCCGGCTGTATATAATTCCGTCCGGTTGCATGTCGAGAGTAACACGGCTTCGCTTCCCGGAAACTCCGCGCACAGACGGCCAAGCGCAACGCCGACATCGGCAGCGACGAACGACGCCTGCTCACGCAGCTCGATTGGAGCTGTGCGAAAATTGATGCCGAGAACCGACAGATTCATGTTCATTTTGCTGCGACACCGATCTGGACAAATCCGTGGACGCTATGCGCGACCATGTGAACGCCAATCATGGAAAACAATACAAAGGCGAGCCCGATGAAAGTGACCAGCGCCAGTCGAGTGCCGTGCCTTCCGGCGTTGGCGCGCATGTGCACTAGTCCCGCGTAGAGCGCCCACGTCACAAAAGTCGCCACGACCTTGGGGTCTGCCGCCCATTCAGCGCCACTGCCGCTCTGGTGAACCAGGTACACGCCCAACATGAGGGAGATCGTCAGAAGGAGAAACGCGAAACCAACCAGGCGGAACATCAGGTCGTCCAACGTTTCCAATGCCGGCAATCGCTCGAAAACCACGCCGAAATTACGATGTTTGAAGTTGCGATTCTGAATAAGGTAGGCAAAAGCAAGAATGCTGGCCAGACTGAAAAGCGCATATCCCGCGAAGGCGATAATCATGTGCGATAACAAAACCACGTTCGATACCGTATGCGGCACAGGCCCAGTTTCCACGCCGACGGCGGGAAAGCCTGCGATCAATATAATAGTTACATATGGGGACAGGATCGCGAATACTCCTTGCGTCCGATGTCTTGTGAGGAAACAGAGTGCGGCTATGGTGAGGAACACACCATAGACCGTCAAGGCGTCAAAAGTGCTGAAGAGCGGCACGCGGCCAGTGTTGGCGCTTCGCAGGAGCAGAACCGCTACGAGGGGGACACATCCCAATGCCAGAAGCAAGGAGACTCCCAATTCACCTCTTCCGGGCGGATTCCGACACAACAGGCAGGCCACGGAAAACACCGAAGCGACGCAGAACAGCCCGATTCCCGAAGCAGCCAATGAAGCTTCCAACAACATGGATATACATCCCCTGTCCGACACCAGCGTTGACCAGGGATGGCGTTCCTGATTTCTCACGAGCCGCCCACCATCCCAAGCGCCAACAAGTTGCAAATATACAGTAGACTGCACGGCGGACTCAAGGGGAAAGCCCTCGCGAACGGATGTCCTGTAGAATTATCCCATTGTTGACGATGAATATTATGGATAAAATAAAGCGCAATGATAGTTGGAAATAAAAGCAAAAGGAAATCGGTTTTGATCGCGGACGATGACGACGAATGCGTAAATTTCGCGCAAAAGGCGATCGGAGCGGAGTATGCAGTTATTTCAGCTGCCGATGGCGAGGAGGCGATTCTTAAGGCGCGAATTGAAAAGCCTGCTCTTATTGTGCTGGACGTAATGATGTCCGGTGGCATGGATGGCTTCACCGCCTTCTGCAATCTGCGGAGCGACGACATAACCCGCGACATACCCGTTATCATGCTTTCCGAGGTTGCCAGTAAGACTGGTTTGCCGTTCGGAAGCGAAAGCATGGAGCAGTACTTGGGATCCGCGCCAGCAGTCTTTCTGGAAAAACCGATTTCCGCCATGCGCCTGCTCGATGAAATCAGGAAAGTGCTGGCCGAAAGATAGTCCGATTGTTCAACGATGGGGTTGTGTTTGTCAAAGCAGTCAAACGCATAAGCGTGGCGTCTGGAGTTTGGAGTTTGACAAACAAGCATCTTGCGGGTACCGGGTACGTTGGAAAGAGTTAAGAACGACAGTTCAATCCTAAATGGAGGCAGGAGCATGAACCAATCACGTTCCGTGAAATTGCGACGATGGGGGGGCGCTGCCTGGGTCGCAGCTGGGGCCATCATAGCGTCAACGATCGTCATTGCCATGGCCGATGGCGAAAAAACGGCCAAACCCAAAGCGCCCACCGGAGCCGAACTATACGCGATCAACTGCAACCGCTGCCATCCGGAGCGATATCCGACTGAATGGACAGCGGCGCAGTGGAAGACTCTAATGATTCATATGCGCGTGCGGGCTAACATTCCCGCGACGCAGGCCAAAAAGATTCTAAAGTATCTCCAGGAAGAAAGCGGTAACTAGGAGGATCGCACCAGTGAGAAATTATTTCCAGGTTTCAAGCGTATGGACTATCGGATGCATGATGGGGCTTGTCTTGACTTCTCATGCGCTGGCGGTGAGTGATGAAGACTTCAATACTTTGAAGGATCAAGTCAGCAAGCAAGGAGGGCGTATAGATCAAGTGGAGAAGACGCAAGCGGTTGCAACCAATACGGCGGCAAAGTCCGAGGTGTCCGTGGTGCAACCTGTCTACCCAGCGTCTGCCTTGGGATCAAGCGCAAGCCATAACTTCATGATGGTGGGCGACGCGGAAGTACAGTTCGGCAAAGTAGAGGGTCAGAGCAGCGGCTTCACTTTCGCAGATTTCGCGCCGATCTTCCTCTATCGGGCGTCGGATAGCGTGTTGTTTGAAGCTGGCTTCGATATTGGGTTGCAGAATGGCTCGACCACGCTCCTGAACGGACAAACGCACGACAGCTCATCACAGACAACGATTGACCTGAGTTTTGCGCAACTGGATTATCTGCTGAATGACTACGCGACCATCGTGGCTGGCTACATGCTGCTGCCGCTGGGCACGTACACCGAGAGGGGCGCTGGATGGCTCAACAAAATACCTGACGATCCTTTGCCACGAGCCCTCCTGCAGGACAGCGGTATCGGTGTTCAGATACGGGGATCCATTCCTTTGGATGACTCTGGCCAAGTGTTCACGTACGCCGTCTATGGCGTGAACGGCCCAAGTTCGGTTGATGGTTCCGGCAATTCCACAACGCTCGATGCCGGCAGCAATTCAATCCCTAACCTTGATCTCGGCGGAAACGTGGGCATCAAGTCTGACAGTACGACCGCCAATCTGCATAGTTCACCCAGTGGCGGCGGACGTCTGGGTTGGTTCCTACCTTGGAAAGCGCATTATGACCTCGAACTCGGAGTTTCGGGCCAGTCCGGCGCCTGGGACGACGCAGGGAAACGCCTGTGGTCAGCCGGTGTGCTAGATGCCGCTTTACACCTCAGTCCATATTTTGAGGCGAAGGGCGAGTGCATCAATACCTGGCAGGAAACCGATGACATTGGGACAATCCGACCACGGGGCTTTTGGATCCAAGCGTCCTATAAATTAGCCGCTCTGGACATGGATCTTCCGATCGTTAACGACGTCGAACTGGTAAGCCGGTACGACAGGACAGATGATGATATGGGGACTCGAACGCATCGGTGCACCATGGGATATGTTTACTATCTTTCAAATACGCTGCTTTTCGAGGGCGACTATGAATCCATAGGCAGCGACGATCCTTCGCAGGCGCATAACGATTTTGTGCTACAGTTCTCATATGGGTTCTAACACTCAAAAAAAGGAATACACGATATGTTCTCAGTGAAGCTCAAATATGCCAGTATCTTCATCGGCGTCTCCGCGCTTGCCATGCTCGGTCGAGGCGGGGATCGCCCGCCGGACGTTTCGCTGGATCCTGAAACCAAGGAGCGTGTTGAACGATTCGAAAAGGGTTCTGCGACAATAGACGTTTCCAAGTACCCGGAAGGCATACAGGAGAACTACGAAGTTTTCAGTCAAAAATGCTCGCAGTGTCATAAACTAAGCCGTCCAATCAACTCGGACTACGCGTTGCCCGCAGAATGGGAGCGTTACATCAAACGCATGATGCATAAGCCCGGCTCAGGCATCAGCAGCGCCGACGCCAAGAAGATCTTTGACTTTCTGACGTATGACTCCAGCATTCGCAAGAAGGCTATGGTGGATGAGAAGCTTGCCAAGGCAACACCAGAAGAAAAGACGGCCGCCGAAGACAAGATCAAGGAAGTCCACGACAAGTACGAGAAAAAATAGCGTCCATGCGTTGGCCATTGATTATAAGCGTTATTCTCCTTTCGGTCGTTGGTTGCGGACCAAGCGGCGATTCGCATGTGTCTGCCAAACAAGCGCCGGCGAAACGTCCGGTGCCGCCCGCCGATCCTGTACAATTGGGCCGCCAGGTGTTCGAGAAATACGGCTGTGTGATGTGCCATGGTAAGGACGCCAAGTCCGGCATTGCCAACCCCAATGCAAAGACACTCGATAAGGTGCCTCCGCTGACTTACGTCGCTGATGGATACACAGCGGACGAACTGAAAAAATTTATCCGCCGCGGGCAACCGACGATTGACAAAAAGAGGGCGGACGGGCCGACTCCTCCATTTCGCATGCCGGCGTTTGCGAAGTGGATTCCAGATGACGATCTGGACGCGGTGCAGAAATACCTTTTCAGTTTGATGCCGGCAGGAGAGAAGGAGACTTTTTAGCGTGGCGGATCGACTTTCCAGAGGTTCACGAAGTTGGATAGTGTTGATGCTGGTCATGATGGCGGTAGCCTTCGTGGCGCGTATCGCTTTCCAGTTGCCATTAAAACCGTGGTTGCATCCCCAGGCGGTCATCCAACCGATCCCCTTCAACCATTCCAAGCACCGGGCTATGGCCTGCGTTATGTGTCATAACGGCGTGGATAAGCGGGCGCATGCGGGCTTGCCGGACATGGATATCTGTCTCAATTGTCACGCCACGCCGCCGCCAAACGTCGTGTGGAATACGGCTGTCTGGGAGCAAGCGGTTAAGGTCCGGCACATTCAATGGAAAAAACTGACGCGGGAACCTCGGAGCATCTATTTTTCCCATCGTGAGCACGCCACGCTGGGAGGAATTGATTGCGTCATGTGCCATGACGGCATGCCCACCTCAGTCAAACCACCTGAAAAGGTAAGGGTCATCCATATGAAAGATTGTTTGGATTGTCACACTGAAAACAACGTTTCAACCGATTGCGCCAGGTGTCATAAATGACGACTCCCTCAAATAATAATCCATGGCAAATAAACCGCCGCGATTTTCTGAAGCTTGTCGGGGGGTCCGCTGCAGGCATTACTCTTGGCGCCTATCTGGGCGATACCCTTATACGGAAGATAACCCCCGATTATCCGGTAGAAGGACCCGGTATCGAAACATGGATGTCGTCCATCTGCCGTCAGTGTCCCGCGGCCTGCGGCCTGCGGGTGCGATTGGTGGATGGGAATGTGAAGAAGCTGGATGGTAATCCCCTCTGCCCGATAGCGCGTGGGACGTTGTGCCCGAAAGGCCAGGCGGCCATTCAGGCACTTTACGATCCGGATCGTCTGCTCTGCCCTGTGCGACGAGTTGGGCCGCGCGGTGCCAATAAGTGGGCTCGCATCTCGTGGGAGGACGCGCTCGCTGATATCCGGTCACATCTCGGCGGTATGCGAACGCAAAACAAACCACAGGCTCTGGCATGGATCGCCGAGCGTGACGATGCCACGACAGGCCAACTGATCCGCCGTTTCATGCGCTCTTATGGCAGCCCCAATCTATTCGAGTTTACCGATATCCGGGATGAGGCTGCGCGCGCCGCAGCTTACTTCTGCCAGGGTGTAAAGGAACTGCCGGCTTACGATTTCGAAAAAACCACGTATGTCCTGTCGTTCGGCACGCCCGTGCTCGAAGCCTGGTTGTCGCCCACGTGGATGGCCAGACAGTTCGGTCATCTGCGGAGGGGGCAGCCGGAACGGCGCGGACGTTTCATCCAGGTGGAATCGCGGCTATCGCCCACGGCGGTTAAGGCCGATGAATGGATCCCCATTAACCCAGGGACGGAGTCGGCCCTTGCCCTGTCGATCGCCCATGTGCTGATCCGCGAAGACCTGTATGATCGGGCCTTCGTATCGGACCATACCGCCGGGTTTGAGGACTGGACAGATGCCTCTGGCCGGGAGCATGTCGGCTTTCGGACGGTCTTGCTGCGCGATTATGCGCCGCTCGATACGGCCGCAGTGACCGGAGTCCCCGCGACTACCATCCTGCGGTTGGCCCGCGAGA
Source organism: uncultured Victivallales bacterium (assembly GCA_964487695.1). GTDB lineage: Bacteria > Verrucomicrobiota > Kiritimatiellia > UBA8416 > CAZASC01 > CAZASC01. Next base: position 45,354 of record CAZASC010000003.1, on the reverse strand, counting down.
TCTCGGCCAACAGGCCGGCACTGGTCGTTGGCGAGCAGATCCCTTTGTCGGGCGGGATACCGTTAGCCTGGTCTGTCCTCGCACTCAACGCACTCAACGGCATGATAGACAGACCTGGCGGCGTATTGACCCAGCGTCCGCTGCCGCTGAAAGCATTTGACGAACCTATACTAGACGCAGTAGCTCAGCGCGGACTGTCGCAACCGCTGAAACCTGTTCCTTTTGGATTCCCGGCAGATGGGGCGGTGCTACCTGCGTTGGCGGAGGTCATTGCTTCGCTTAAACCATACCCGGTCGAGGCTCTGTTCATTTCGAGCAGTCGTTTCTTTTCAATCGCGCCGCAGGAGAAGAAATTCTTCGAAGCGGCAGAAAACATTCCATTCATCGTGAGTTTCTCCAGCACGCTCGACGACAGCGCCGCGCTGGCCGATCTGATTTTGCCAGATCATTCTCCATTGGAGAAATGGCAGGACGCCGCACCGCTGCCCGTCAACGGCACGCCGGTGTGGGCACTAAGCCCGCCGGCGCTTGCACCGTTGCTGGACACGCGGCTCATGAGCGAAGTGATAATCTCGTTAGGGCGCGATCAAGGCGGGACTGTTGCGGCCGCATTTCCATGGCAAACCGCGCATGATGTGTTGCGGTTTGTGGCGGAAGGCTTGTTCGAGTCGCGCAGAGGCTCACCTTACACCACACCTTATGAGGACGCATGGACACAGCAACTCGAAACCGGGGGCTGGTGGATTCCATCCGCCAAGACCTTCGATGAATTCTGGGATCAGCTGGTGAAAACAGGCGGCTGGTGGGATCCGATTTATTCATATGAACAATGGCGGCGGGTTTTGCGAACCGCCTCCGGAAAATTCGAGTTTGTGTCGCAGGCGCTGGCGGTAGCTCACCCCACGCAGCCGTCCGAGAACGCGTGGATGCCCCGTTTCGTGCCGGTTCCCCTCGCCGGCGACCCCCGTGAATTCCCGTTGCTGCTGAAAGTGTTTACCGTCCTCACCACGGGCGGTCTGGAAAACCCGAACCAGTCGTTTTTGCAGGAAGCGCTTTCGCCCCTCGTCTATGCCCGATGGGATAGCTGGGTGGAAATGGATTCCGAAACAGCACGCCGCTTTGGGATCGCGAAGGAGGACTGGGTGTGGCTCGAATCGCCGCTCGGTAAGATCATGATTCGAGCGCGTGTGTCTCCGAGAGGCATGAAGAATGTTCTCAGCGTGTTGCTGGGGCAGGAGCATCAGGGCGGAGGCGAATACGTAAAGAAAGCGTCGACCGGGGTGAGCGATCTGATCGCGTATCGCACGGATGCGACAGGGTTTGGATCTATGGCCTTGGCGGCGACTACACGCGTGCGGATTTCAAAAGCGACAGGAGGTGGCTGATGCCCCGTTGGGGAATGGTAATTGATTTGGACCGTTGCACCGGCTGTCAGGCGTGTGTGATCGCCTGCAAGCAGGAAAATAATGTTCCTTTCTCTACGCCGGCGACGGCCGAGAAAGGTCGACAGATTTCCTGGATGTACATCCAGACAGAGGTCGAAGGCGAATCTCCTGATGTGAAGGTGCGTTTTCGTCCCATGCTCTGCCAACATTGCGACCGGCCCCCTTGTATCTTCGTGTGCCCCACACGCGCAACCTACATAACGCCGGAAGGGATTGTGGCCCAGACTTATCCCCGCTGCATAGGCTGCCGCTACTGCGCCAATGCCTGCCCATATACGGTCAAGTATTTCAATTGGACCGCACCAGAATGGCCCAAGCAACTGCAGGCCTCGTTGAATAGTGACGTTTCAGTGCGCCCAAAGGGCGTAATCGAGAAATGCACCTTCTGCAGTCATCGCCGGACCAAGGCGAAGGAGACCGCTGAAGCCGAGGGCCGCGCCATGCGCGACGAAGATTACCAGCCGGCCTGCGTGCAGGCCTGTCCCGCCGGCGCGATGGTCTTCGGCGATCTTGACAATCCGGACAGTCAGGTCGCCGAATGGGCGCGCAGCCCGCGGGCTGAGCGCCTGATGGAAGACCTCGGCACCAAACCAAAAGTCATCTACCTGAAAGAGGGAATCTAAACCATGCCGCATCTCCTCGACAGCAAGACCGCCTACGATCAGGATCGACAGATATTCAAGCCCATTTTCACGTCAGGCCGGGGCTTCTATACGGCCGTCGCCATACTGGCAAGCGTGGTCGGCTGGGCCATTTGGGCCTACTGCTGGCAATTGCGTAACGGCTTGGGCATGACGGGATTAAATCGCCCCGTGTATTGGGGCATTTATATCACCAACTTCGTTTTCTTCATCGGCGTAAGCCATGCCGGGACGCTGATCTCGGCGATCCTGCGGCTCTGCCGGGCGGAATGGCGTCGCTCCATCACGCGCATGGCGGAAATGATTACCGTGCTCGTCTTGTTCTTCGGCGTGGGTAACGTGCTCCTCGATCTGGGCCGTCCGGATCGCGCCCTGTATGTGATCACCCATGCCCATTTCACGTCCCCACTGCTATGGGACATCAGCAGCATCTGCGTCTATTTGACAGGCAGCTCGATTTACCTGTATATGCCCTTGATTCCCGACCTGGCCATCCTGCGGGATGTGGCCACCGGATGGCGCAAACCGGTTTATCGTGTGCTGGCGATGGGATTCACTGGTACCGACAAGCAATGGCATAGGATCGAAAAGGTGATCAGCGTTCTGGCGGTGATCATTATTCCCATTGCGATCAGTGTGCATACGATCGTATCGTGGGTCTTTGCCATGACGATCATGCCCATGTGGCATTCGACAATTTTTGGACCGTTCTTCGTTGTCGGCGCCATTTTCTCGGGGATTGCTGCACTCATTACGGCAATGGTCATTATCCGCAAGGTGTATCACCTCGAGGCCTACCTGCGACCGGTGCATTTCAATAATCTGGGCATTCTGCTGTTCGTGATGACGTTGTTGTGGTTCTACTTTACTCTGGCCGAATACCTGACGGCCTGGTACGGCCATGAGCCCGTTGAGATGAGCGTCTTCTGGGCCAAGTTCACCGGATCTTATGCGCCGCTCTTCTGGACGATGTTCCTGACCTGTTTTATCATCCCGTTCGCCATCCTGTGCAACTCTCGCACGCGCACGATCAATGGGACCTTGATCGCCTCCATCTCCATCAATATCGGCATGTGGCTTGAGCGTTTCACCATTGTCGTACCGTCTTTGTCCAACCCGCGATTGCCCGTGGAGTTTCATTTCTATCATCCGTCATGGGTCGAGTGGTCGCTGATGGCTGGATGTTTTGCCGGGTTCATTCTGGTCTACATGTTGTTCACCAAACTGTTTCCAATTATTTCCATCTGGGAAATACGGGAAGGCCGCGAGGTGGCTGTGCCTGAAACCGTCGCGCGTATCCAGACCTATTTGCCCCCCGCAACAACGGTGGAGGAAGCATGAACGTCATTCATTCCACTTGGTTAAGCCTACTAATCCTGGGTACATCCGTGGCCATGGCGCAAGACCCCATTCCGTTGCCTGAGGATCCTTCGTATGGTGCGCGGCTTTTTCAGGAAAAAGGCTGTGTCAGGTGCCACGCCATTGGCGAAGCGGGAGGCCGGATCGGTCCAAATCTAGGCCGGATCCACCTGAAAGGCAGCCTGCTGGACGTGGCCGGTACCATGTGGAATCACGCACCAGCGATGTACGAGAACATGGTGGCCTTGCATATAGACGTGCCAAAGACGACTCCCCAGGAAATGGCCAACCTGGTCGCCTTCCTCACAGCTTACCAGTTCTATTTGGCGCAACTCGGCAAGCCCGGCGACCCCGAAAAGGGCCGGGAGATTTTCGATCAGAAGAATTGCTCGAAATGTCATTCGCTGCAGCGGGAAGCTGATTTTGAGAAAGTGGGCCCGAGCCTGCGCGGGTACGCCAAGCTTTCGCCGATCGTGATCGCCCAGGCCATGTGGAACCACGGCGTGCCCATGAGCGAAGAGTTCCTCAAGCAGGGCGTTTCCCGTCCTAAGTTCGAGGAGGATCAGATGGCTGATCTGATAGCCTACCTTCAGCACACGGCGGCGCCGGCCAATGCCGATCCAGTGTATATGCAGCCAGGTAACCCGCGCCGCGGTCGCGACCTGTTCGCCAGCAAGGGATGCGCCGAGTGCCACCCGGTGCGCGGTGCGGGAGGCCTGCCAGAGGTGCCAGATCTCGGTAAACGACGGGAAGAGCTCGTGCGCAGCGTGACCCAGGTCGCCGGCCTCATGTGGAACCATGGAACTGCCATGTGGGAAAAGATGCGGGAGCGCAAGATAGCCATAGTGAAGTTCCAGGACAATGAAATGGCCGACATCATTGCCTATCTGTATTTCATCAATTATTTCGACAAACCCGGCAATGCGTCCAGTGGCAAAGAATTGTTTGTTAAGCGTCGCTGCAGCGAGTGTCACACACCTGCCGAATTCGGGAGTTCTGCGGGCCCGCACCCTGACAAGTCGAAGGCCATCATGTCTCCTTTAGATATGATCAATGCCATGTGGAACAATGCCGAAGAAATGGTGCCACTGATGGCGGCAAAAGGGATTCCATGGCCGAAATTCGAGCCCGGTGAGATGGCCGATCTCGTTGAGTTTCTATACTCCCATCACTCGCCTCTCCCGTCCGGTGCCCCGGCACAGCAGGAGGGAACGAAATGAGCACGCTGAATGCGATATTAGAAGGAAATCCGTCCACATGGATACACAAGCGCAATGGAACGAACGATACCTGAAAAACGGAACTCCGTGGGAAACTGAACGCCACGACAGGAATCTCGAACGGTTGATTGAGGCGCATTCCATCAAGCCGTGTGCCGCCCTGGAAATCGGGTGCGGAACTGGAAACAATGCCATCTGGCTCGCGGCCCGTGGATTCCAGGTAAAGGCGGTGGATGTTTCTGCGGCGGCGGTGGACAAGGCACGTCGAAAAGCCCAGGAGCGGAAAGCCCGCGTGGATTTCAGCGTAGTCAACGTGTTGTCGGACAAACTCCCCGGCGGCCAATTTGGACTCGTGTTCGACCGTGGTTGTCTCCATTGCTTCGAAGCTACGAATGACAGAAGAATCTGGGTCGAAGCCGTATACGGCTCTCTGGCGGATCGTGGTCTATGGGTAAGCCTTATCGGAAGCAGCGATGGACCGAAGAGCGAAGTGGGCCCACCGCGCTGGTCGGCGTCTGAAATCACAGCCGCAGTCGAGAGCCGTTTTGAGATTATCGAGCTGGCGGCAACTCATTTTGACTCCGACCAGGCCGATCCGCCACAGGCATGGTCCTGTCTGATGCGGAGACGATTGTAAAGCCGGCGGCAAAGCAATATGTTTTTTCCTTGAGTCGTATCGTCAGTTAAACGTACCATACTACATTGTGGTAGTGGTTTGCACCTGACAGGAGTTTTGTGAAAACGAAAGCCGTTGAAAAGCATGATGTTGATCTGGCGCCGGTGGCCACAATCGTAGCTTCTTATGCGCCGTTTACGGAAGGCAGCATCATCAGTTCTCTTCAGGATATCCAGGACCGCTACGGCTACCTGCCGAGACCGGCCATGGACGAATTGGCCCGGTTAAGCGGCATGCCAGTTGCCAAATTTTACGGGGTGGCCACTTTCTATGCACAATTTCATCTTGAGCCGCACGGAAAACATACAGTCCGAGTCTGCCGCGGCACTGCCTGCCACGTCAGGAATGCGCCGCAGGTTCTTGCCAAGGTTTCGCAGCATCTGGGAATTGAGGATGGCGAAACCACACCAGACATGCGTTTCTCGCTTGAGACCGTGGCCTGCCTTGGCACTTGCTTTCTGTCGCCTGTCATGCTCGTGGACAGTCAATACTTCGGCAGGTTGACACCCGACAGGGCTGTAAAGATTCTGGACGCAATAGATGGGAAGGATGCAGCCGGAAACACGGCTGATTGAAAGGTTTGTTCATGTCTGAGATAACAGCACAGATCAAAGAACTGCGTCTGCGCCGTAGTGAAGCACAGACACACAAACCTAAAAGGGCGGTGCGAATCTGCGCGACGGGATGCAGGGCATTGGGCGCTCTCAATGTCCACTCGGCATTCGAGAAAGAATTGGCATCGTCAGGCCTGACAAATGCCGTCGCCCTGATCAAGACCGGTTGCCAGGGCGTTTGCGCCGGCGCACCGGTGATCAGCATTGATCCTGACGGAATCGTCTACGTGGGCGCCAAACCCGAAGATGTGGCCGAAATCGTCCGCACCACCCTGATCGGCGGAGGTGTGGTGGATCGCCTTTGCTTCAGTGGTCAAAACGCCCCCATCCCACGACGCGCCGATATACCTTTCTTCTCTGCCCAAAAACAAATCGTTCTTGATCGATGCGGACGAATAGATCCCACAGACATCGAATCGGCTCTCGCGGAGGGCGCTTACGATGTATTCGACCGGGTCTTGACCGAAATGGCTCCTCAATCTGTGATAGAAAAGATTACCACATCCGGCCTTCGTGGACGAGGCGGGGCCGGGTTTCCAACCGGTTTAAAATGGAGTCTCGCCCGCGCCGCAGCCGGCGACATCAAGTACCTTGTCTGTAATGCCGACGAAGGAGATCCCGGAGCGTTCATGGATCGGGCCGTCATTGAGGGCGATCCTCACGCATTGCTGGAGGGGATGTTGATCGCAGCTTACGCCATCGGCGCAAGACGTGGATACGTCTACGTTCGGGCCGAGTATCCAATCGCCATCGAACATCTCGGGATAGCCATCAAGCAAGCCATGAAATCGGGTCTTCTGGGAGAACATATACTCGGCACCACTTTCGATTTCGATCTGGAGATCAAGATTGGCGCCGGAGCGTTCGTGTGCGGCGAAGAGACAGCGCTTATGGCTTCCATTGAAGGAAAACGCGGCCAGCCCAGACCACGCCCGCCGTTCCCCGCCCAAGCCGGTTTGTGGGGCAAACCCACGAACATCAACAACGTGGAAACGTACGCCAATATCCCGGCAATTCTTGGAATGGGCGCTGAGGAATATGCAAAGCTTGGCACGGAAAAAAGCAGAGGGACAAAAATTTTCGCGCTTGCGGGTAAAGTGAATCACACCGGCCTCGTGGAAGTCCCAATGGGCATTACGCTCCGCCAGCTCGTTTATGAAATCGGCGGCGGCATTCCGAAAGGACGTGCCTTCAAGGCCGCGCAAATGGGCGGCCCATCCGGTGGGTGTGTGCCGGCCCGCTATCTGGATCTGCCAATAGACTACGAGTCGGTAAAAGAAGTCGGCGCCATCATGGGCTCAGGCGGTCTGATCATACTCGACGAGAACACCTGCATGGTGGACATCGCCCGCTACTTCATGGATTTCTGCGCCAAGGAATCGTGCGGCAAATGTCCGCCTTGCCGGATTGGAACTACGCGGATGCTGGAAATTCTCCAGCGCATTTGCGCCGGCAAGGGAGAGCTGTCCGATTTGGATAAACTCGAGGCTCTTGCCTATCAGGTCAAGAAGAACTCACTTTGCGGGCTTGGCCAGACTGCGGCCAATCCGGTGCTGAGTACGCTACGCCACTTCCGCGAAGAATACATGGAGCACATCGCGCTGAAGCAGTGCAGAGCTTCGGCTTGTCCGGGACTCGTCGAGTCGCCATGCAGCCATGCCTGCCCGGCAGGGGTTGACGTACCGGATTACCTGACCCTTGCCGCCGAGGACCGCTATACCGAAGCGCTGGCCGTCATTCAGATGCGCAATCCGCTGGTCTCTGTCTGTGGTCGCGTATGCGACCATCCCTGCGAACACCGCTGTCGCCGCACTGATATAGACGAGCCTCTTTCCATTCGTGACATCAAGCGCCATATTACGGACACAGTTGCCGCTCCGTGGCGGGCCCCCGAACAGTGGACGGTGAGCGAGACCAAGCAGAAGGTGGCCGTCGTAGGAGCCGGGCCGGCAGGATTGACTTGCGCGTATTTCCTGCGTTCTTTCGGCCATAGCGTGACAATTTTTGAGTCCCTGCCCAAAGCCGGAGGCATGCTTCTTGTCGGAATTCCCAGATACCGCCTGCCAGACGATCGCCTCAAATTGGACATAGATTTCATTCTTTCCACGGGCGTAAAACTGCAACTCGACTCGCCCGTCAATCGGTTGGAGGATTTGTTCGACGCCGGATACGGGGCTGTGTTCCTGGGCGTCGGCGCACATGAAAGCACGCCTCTGAAGGGATTCGACACAACCACACCGGGCGTTCTTGACGGCGTCCGATTCCTGAGGGACGCCGCATTCGGACGGGCTCCGCAGAAACTGGGGCGCACCGTGGTCATTGGTGGCGGCAACGTGGCCATTGACGCGGCGCGCAGCGCACGACGAAACGGCGGAGAGGTGACCGTCGTGTACCGCCGCACCCGCGCCGAGATGCCGGCCTATACCGAGGAAATTGAGGAAGCAAGTGCGGAAGGCATAAAGCTCGAATTTCTGACGCAGCCTGTCGCGGCTGTGATCGACAAGGGCCATGTGACAGCTCTCAAGTGCGTCCGGATGGAACTTGGAACAGCCGATGAGAGTGGGCGCCGGCAATCGAAGCCGATCGCAGGCTCAGAGTTCCAGATTCCATGCGATACAATCATCAGTGCGGTAGGCCAGAAGGTGGCCGCAAATGATGCGTGGGGACTACGCCTGAACACAGACGGTACATACGAGGTGGACACTGTCACGCTGGCCACCAGCCGCGAACGCGTTTTCGCCGGTGGCGATTGTGCGCGTGGGCCGGCGTCCGTGGTACAGGCCATTGGAGACGGCCAGCGTGCCGCCTGCTCCATTGACCGTATTTTCGGCGGCAAGGGAGAACTGCCAGACAATCTCAAGCTTACGCAAAAACGCTACGCCGCTGAAGGCGAGTCGGCCCCTCCACGTCCGCATGCGCGCCTGGCAGGGCTCGTGTCGCGGACAGCATCGTTCGACGAGGTGGTGGCCACGCTCGGTGACGTTGAAGCCAGAAGTGAAGCCCGGCGGTGTCTGCGCTGCGATCTGGAGCATGCATGCAAGTAAATTCTGAGAAGAAATCGGAAAATGGAATTGTTCGACTGACAATTGACGGTCGGCAAATCGAAGCGCTGGCAGGCCAGACAATTCTAGAAGCCGCACTGGTCAGGGGCATGGATATTCCCAGACTTTGTCACGAACCGCGATTGGAACCAAGCGGCGCATGCCGCCTATGTCAGGTGCATGTCGGCAAGATGGAGAGTGAACCGGTTCTCGCCTGTTGCACGCCTGTTAAAGATGGACTGATCGTCACCACGGAATCCCCTCAACTTGCTGCGCGACGCAAGGCCATTCTCGAACTTTTGCTGAGCGAACACAGGGTCGCCTGCACGAGCTGCGACGCTGACGGCGACTGCACGCTGCAAGACCTTTCATATCGTTATGGTGCAGGCGAATCTGTTTACGGAACCTTCCAGCACGTCGAACCGCAGGTACTGAACTACACTTCGGACAATCGCGGTATCGAATACGATGTGGAAAAATGCATCCGCTGTGGCCGATGTGTTCGCTTCTGCGACGAAGTGGAGGGGGCCTGCGCGCTGACTTTTGACGGCCGCGGCATAACGATGAAGATCAACACTGCGCATGGACGGCCCCTGCATGAATCGGATTGCGAACTGTGCGGTGGCTGCATACGGGTATGTCCCACCGGAGCCATGCGGGAGAAAGGCGCCCGAGGACAGGGCCGTTCCAAGGATCTGGTGAAGGTGCAGACAACGTGCACATATTGCGGAGTCGGATGCACGCTTAATCTCAACATTAATCCCCGCACGAACCGTGTCATTCGAGTCACCACACAGCCTGGCGAGGGAAGCAACGACGGCAACCTCTGCGTCAAGGGGCACTTCGCTTTCGACTTTATCCATTCTCCGGAGCGGCTGACAAAGCCCTTGATCAGGGAGAACGGCGTGTTTCGCGAAGCGTCATGGGCTGAGGCCATCGAGCGGGTCGGACGCGGGCTGACTGCAATCCGCGACAAGCACGGGCCGCAGAGTGTCGCGTTCACGAGTTCATCCCGCTGCACCAATGAAGAGAATTATCTCATGCAGAAGCTTGCCCGCGTCGCGGGCCGCACAAACAATATTGACCAGTGTGCTACAACGTGCCATGCGGCGACAGTCGCCGGCCTGGCGTCGTCGTTCGGCTCCGGAGCAATGACCAACGCCATTCGTGAGATCAAGAATGTGCAGACACTTTTCCTGATCGGCGCCAACCCCACTGAAGCTCACCCGATCGTCGGCCTCGAAATGAAGAAGGCCCTGCGCCGCGGTGCCCGCCTGATCGTGTGCGATCCAAGGGACACGTGGATGGCAAAACATGCGCATATTCACATCAAGCACAAGCCGGGAACCGACAATTTCCTCGTCAATGCGATGATGAAGCATATTGTGGAGAAGCATCTTCACAATACGGAATTCGTAAAGACACGCTGCGAGAATTTCGAAGCTTTCGTCGGCAATCTGGGCAGTTATTCGCTGGAAGAGGCCGCCAAAGTCTGCGGGGTGGAAGCAGATCTGATACGGAAAGCCGCAGAGTGGTATGCTCTCGGAACGCCGTCCTCCATTTTCTATACTCTTGGCATCACTGAGCACACCTGCGGAACCGAGAACGTGCAGAATCTGGCCAACCTGGCGATGCTTTGCGGGCAGATCGGCAAGGAATCGTCCGGTATCAATCCATTGCGCGGCCAGAACAATGTCCAGGGCGCATGCGATATGGGTGCCATGAACACGAACATGCCCGGTTACCAGAAGGTTGCCGACCCGGCAGTACGCGAGAAGTTCGCGACCGCATGGGGTGTGCCGCTTCCCACCGACGCGGGGGGAAAGCTCACCGATTTCTTCGAGCTCGCCGGCGAAGGCAAGATAAAAGCCATCTACGCAATGGGCGAGGATTTCGTCAGAAGCGAACCTAACAGCACAAAGATCATAGAAGAACTCTCCAAGCTGGAATTCCTTGTTTGTCAGGATATCTTCATGTCGGAAACCGCCAAACTGGCACACGTGGTCTTTCCTGCCGCGTGTTTCGCGGAAAAGGACGGTACATTCACGAACACCGAGCGTCGCGTCCAACGTGTGCGCAAGGCAGTCGAGCCGCCGGGCGAGGCCTGGGCCGACTGGCAGATCGTCTGCGATGTCTCAACTGCCATGGGATACCCCATGACGTACTCGCATCCTTCTGAAATATGGGACGAATTGGCATCATTGACCCCTAATTTTGCTGGCATCTCATACCCACGCATCGAGAAGCGCGGCCTCCAATGGCCGTGCCCCGACAAGGATCATCCTGGAACGCCGTACCTGCATGCGAAACGATTCACACGCGGACTCGGGCTTTTCCATGTCATCAAATATCGGCCGCCTGCCGAAGTGCCGGACGAGAAATACCCGATGATTCTTTCGACAGGTCGTACACTCTTCAACTACAACATCGGCAACATGACGAGGAAGAGCGGGATAATAGACCAGAAGGAACCGGAGAACTTTGTTGAAATACACAGAGACGATGCCGCAAGGATCGGAGTAAGCGATGGTGAATACGTCCGTGTCTCGACCCGCCGCGGTTCGCTTGTGGTACTTGCCAGGGTTTCGTCCAAAGTGCGCCCGGGTGCCATTTGGATGCCATTCCACCATGTAGAATCGTCCACCAATCTGCTCACCAACAACGCTTTCGACAACATCACGCGCACGGCCGAATACAAGGTTTGCGCCGCCGCAGTGGAGAGGGCATCTCCGTGAGTGATCGGTCGCATCTGTCTCCTTCCGCCGAAAAGATGGAGATCGAAGCGGTAAAGTTCGATTCAGTCCATCCGGAAGGACACCTTCGTCGCGATGTCGTTATTTCCGAAAGTCCCCTGAGCATCCAGGTTGACGGCGTCAACTACACGCTGCTCCGCACACCGGGAAACGATCGGGAACTCGTCGTCGGCTTCCTGTTCACTGAGGGGCTGATCGGAAACATCGTAGATATCATGCTTCTCAGCGAATGTCCCGATACGCCGGACGCCATCATGGTCAAGACTTCAGCACCAAGCGATAACCCCCAACGCACACTGGTGATGACTTCATCGTGCGGGCTTTGCGGCAGGGAGGATATTGAAGCATTGATCAGATCGCTTGCGCGAATCGAGTCCGATTGCCGGATTTCGCTGGAACAAATCCACCGGGTACAGGCGGCAATCCGGGATTCGCAACCGCTGTTCCGCGCCACCGGGAGCGCGCATGCCGCCGCATTGATCAAACCGGACGGAGCTATTGCGTGCGTGAAGGAGGACGTTGGCCGCCACAATGCGATGGACAAACTGATCGGATATGCCATGCTTAACCAAATTTCCATGGATGCCACGTCGGTGTTTCTCTCAGGGCGAACCAGCATCGAGATGATCATCAAGGCCGGGCGGGCGCGCATCCCGATTTTGCTGGCTGTCGGCGCCCCGACAAACGCCGCCGTCGAAGCTGCCGACAGGTTCGGCATAACGTTGTGCGGTTTTGTGCGGGATGACGGTCTTTCCGTGTACACTCATGGATGGCGGATCGTCACGTCAGATGGTAAACAGATAAAGAGAATGGAGGTTTCGCATGTGTCAAATGAGCATTGTCCTGAAACAAAACGGTAAAGAACAGGTTGTGTTGGAAAACGCGGCCCTCCTTGAAGTGGTGGATGATGGAATTCGGGCTAACGCGTTGTTTGAACAACCTAAGCTCATACAGGGAGTGGCGATCACAGGCATTGATTTCCTGCAGGGCAAAGTAAGCGTGAGCGAGACAAAACAGGAAAAGATGCCTGAAATGAATCCGAAAACGACGCTTGAGAAACTGCGGTTTCTTCTCCCGCACTGGATTGAACATAGCCAGAAACATGGGGTCGAGTTCAAACAGTGGGCAGCAGCAGCGCGTGCTGAAGGGGGAGAAACTCTGGCAGCGCTTCTAGATAAGGCCGTGGCAAATATGGCCGCCACCGACGAACTTCTAAAGAAGGCGCTGGCTGACGCAGGCGGAGCGGGCGGCACCCCCACCCAATCGCATTATCATCCTCACGATCATGACCATGATCACGGACCGACATCGTCTTTGCCAAAGAATAAGAACCAAGGCTGAAGTAATCCGATTGGAACAAATACAAAGACACTAAGAAACCCGGCAAAAGGGTTCGGCATGTGTTCACGTCAGGAGATCGTAGACTTATGAGAGCACCGATGTTTACCGCAACAGGCATTGGCAGCATGCCGTTTGCCGATCCTGAATATGCGCTTAATTTGGTTTTCCGCCATTTCCCTGAAGCGCCGTTTTGGCCGCAACTGCCCCGCCTCGGCGTCCGCGAGGACATGATCGCCCAGTACAGCGAAGGCATGCCCGGCGCAATAATCAACGAAGATAAACGCAAAACCATGATTGATACATCCCGCGATCTTACTGAAGAGCTGGAGGCATTTTACCAGGACTACATGGATGTTATGGGGCAAGCATCGAAGACTGCAGCCTGGGATCGCTTTGCGTTGTCATCAGAGTTCTCCAAGGGCATTGATGCCTTTGAAAGAGCTCTTGCTAATCGGCCAAAGCTGCCGTTCGTAAAAGTCCAGACGACCGGGCCCTGCACATTTGCACTGTCATGCCAGGACGCCGAAGGCCTGCCGGTTTATTACCGGGAAGAACTGCGTGACGTCGTAACCAAGACGCTGGCTTTGAAGAGTCGCTGGCAGATCCGTCGTTTCCGCCGCTACGCGGAGGACGTGATCTGCTTTGTGGATGAACCCGCTCTGTCCGCTTTCGGCAGCGCCTCGTACATTGGAGTGAAGCGGGAGGATGTGGTGGAAATGTTGCGGGAAGTCGTGAGTTCGATCCAGGCCGAGGGCGCTTTTGCGGGGATGCACTGTTGCGGCAATACCGACTGGAGCATTCCGATTGATGCCGGGGTTGATATCCTCAATTTCGACGCATTCGCGTACGGCGAGACAATAGCCCGATACGGCGCATCGCTTCGCACGCACTTCGATCGAGGCGGTGTCGTGGCATGGGGCATCGTGCCAACGACGGAAGCCATCCGCACCGAGACTGTTGAAAGTCTTGCCGGCAGGCTCGATCGAATGATGGCGCTTGTCGCCAAAAAGGGATTTGACCCGGAAGGGCTGGCGCGACAGGCCATGATCACACCCTCTTGCGGCGTTGGTTTTATGGAAGCCGGCGATGCCGAACAAGTCTTCTCTCTGACGTCGTCTTTGAGTTCTTTCCTGCGGGACCGGCATGGGTGGACAAAATAGCGATGAAAGCAGGAGAGGAGAAAGCCTGGTCGGACTTGGAGTTGCTGAATCCGATTGACGTTTGCGAGCGATCACTCTCGACTCACAATCCTTCGGACGGGAGTTATATCGTAAACATGTTCGGCCACCCTGTAACCGTGTCACCCAAAGAACTGACGATCAACGGCGCTTTTCAGGACTGCGATTTGATCCTGAAGAAGATGGCTTATTTCTCCCATCTTTCAATCCTGCATTACTTGATCGCAGCGCAGGCATTGCCGCTGTCCGGCAAGCTTGTCAAACCGTCGGACCTGAAGGTTGGAGCCATCTATTTCACTGGATCTCATGTGTTGCCGCTCGATGCTCTGGCCGTCAAATATGCCATGGATACGGATGGATTTCTTACGCAGGGATTGCGATTCGGCGGCGGGCGGCAAACTTATGGCGATGCAGCCGTGACGCTTTTCCCGTTTCCACGCCTGCCGCTTACAGTCGTGTTATGGCGCGAAGACGACGAGTTTGCGGCCAGGGCCGAACTGCTGTTCGATGCCACTTGCGAGCGGCACGTTCCGCCGGACATTCTCTGGTCAACAGCAATGTTGTCCGTGCTTCTGATGACAAAATGACAGATGTTGCAAGTTGTAGCCCACGCTTCGTCACAGCTTCAGCAAAGTTTAACCCGAAAGACCATGGATAAAGCATCATGTATTCTGGACAATGCTTCCCTTTTGTGGCACGGTTCTCGCTGTAACAAACAAAAAATTCGGGAGGTAATCATGAAGAAGGTTGCGATTTCGCTATTTGCCGGGCTGATGCTGGCGACCGCCGGACAGGCCGAAGAAAAGCAGTTTCAGATTGATCCTGTCCATTCGAGCGTTCAATTCAGAGTCAGGCATCTCTATTCAATGTTCTCAGGACGCTTTGACAAATTCGAGGGCACCATCTCTGGCGACCCTGACAACCCGACGACGATGAAAGTTTCCGCTTCGGTGGACATTGCCAGCATTGACACCGCTAATGCGGATCGGGAGAAACATCTGCGCACGCCCGATTTCTTCGACGCCGCAAATCATCCGACAGCCACATTTGTTAGCACCAGCACATCCCTGGGCGATACAAAGGACGCAGGCGCCGTTACCGGCAACCTGACCATCCGCGGAATCACGAAGGAAGTGACTTTCAAGGGACAGTTTCTCGGGCATGGGGTGGATCCCCGAGGAGCGCATCGCGCTGGATTTCATGCAACAGCGACGATCAACAGAATGGATTTCGGCGTTGCCTACAATGCAACCCTTACCAACGGGGTGACGATGCTCGGGAACGATGTGGAACTGATTCTTGACATCGAGGCCATCGAAGCGAAGCCTGAGGCGGCCAAATCCAAGACGCTGGCGGAAAGCGCCGCGACTTACAAGGAGCAGGAGAAGAAAGCTCTGGACAAAGACTCCGAGGAGGCGCTCAACAAAGCCGAAAAGGAGATCATGGCCTCCAGCGGTCATGATGGGCTTAAAATCGGCGACAAGGCTCCCGATTTCACATTGCCGGACGCAACTGGAAAATCGGTTTCGCTTTACGAAGCGCTGAAAAAGGGGCCGGTTGTTCTCGTGTTCTATCGTGGAGAATGGTGCCCATTTTGCAACCTCCAGCTCAGGGCGCTCGAAAAAGTCTATCCGGACATTCTTAAGCTCGGGGCATCGCTGATCGCCGTGTCTCCGCAGATGGAGGAGAAAGCGACCGCGCAGAGCGGCCAAAACAATCTCACTTTCCCTTTGCTGACCGATGGGACCGGCGATACGATGAAAGCATACCATCTCCTGTATAACGTTCCTGAAGCCATGCAGAAAGTGTACCGCGAGAAATTCGGAGTTGATCTTGAGAGTTACAACGGCAAGGGACATTTGCAACTGCCGGTGACTTCCACGTACATCATTGATCAGAAGGCCATCATAAGCGACGGACTGGTGGATTTTGACTATACGAAGCGGATGGAGCCGGAAGATATCGTCAAGGCACTCAAGAAGCTTAAATGAAGCACACAACGCGGATTTGCCAGTGTAGTATTTTGCAACAATCTGTATCTATGGAGCCTCTTTCAAAAGTCGCGGCAGCAAAGGATTGCAGCCCTCCAGCCAGGGGAAAACGTTTGATTTTCCGAAGTTCTGGAGGGTCGCAATCCTTTGCGACCGCCTTACGATGGACTTTTGCAAGAGGCTCTGTGTTTTTCCTGGTAGAGCCAACTTTATGTCGGCTTCGGACGTGGCCAGTATAAAACCGGCCCTGCCAATTCGTTCCACAGGCGCAGATCCAAGCGATCCATCCCTGACTTTATAGATTTGTCCTATTTACAGCAGATTGGCAGAAATGAGACGCTATCACAGTATTTAAGAAGACGATGACGAGATGGGCATAACTTCATTTTATCTTGTCACATTTCAGTTATTTCAGCTTTACTTTTGACAGTGAAAAAGAGAGTCTTTGGGGCTTAAATAGAACAAGGAGATAACTGATGAAGGCATATATTGTTACTGCGTGCATTGCGATGGGAATTTTTGCGGCGGCGAACGTTCAGGCTGGCGATGGTCCTGACGCTTCGCTTTATGTTGGAGTCAAGTCCTGCAAGATGTGCCATAAAGGCGAGAAGAAGGGCGATCAGTTCGGCAAGTGGGAAGCAGGTCCTCATGCCAAGGCGTATGCCGCACTGGCCGGGGATGCCGCAAAGGCCGCAGGCGCAAAGCTCAAGATAGACAATCCTCAGACGAGCGGGAAATGCCTGCAATGCCACTCCACCGCTTACAACTGGACCGAGACAAAGCAGACAGACGTGATACCGGTCGAAGAAGGTGTCAGCTGCGAATCGTGCCACGGAGCCGGAAAGAATTACAAGAGCAAGGAGACCATGAAGGTCCGCGATGACGCCGTCAAGAACGGCATGGTATATCCAGCCACGAAAAGCTGCGAGAAATGCCACAACGACAAATCGCCGTCCTGGAATCCTGAGCTCTACACGACCAAGGATGGAAAGAAAGTCGGCTTCGATGTCGAACAGGCATTCAAGAAGATCGAACATCCTGATCCTGACGTAAAGAAGTAAGTGATCAACAACAACGAGAATTCTCGACCTGATACGACAACACGTACCGAAGGTACCGGGGTCTTCCGAATTATTCTGGGGGAGCTTTCGTCAGCCAAGTTGGCGACGGCAGTCGGCTCCCTCATAGTGGTGGCCTGCATTCTGGGCACTCTTCTGCCCCAAGGCGGAGATGTGCAGAAATACCTCCGCGCCAATCCTCAGCACGCAAGCCAGATGAAGTTTCTCGCTTCTGTCGGGCTTGCGAATGTGTTCGAGTCGTGGTGGTTTATCGGCCTGCTCGTCTTTTTCTCCTTGAATGTCGTCGCATGCCTGATCCGCCGCATGTCGAATCTTATTAAGTCCGGGCGCATGGGAACATCCGGCTGGGGGTTTCTTCTCACGCACATGAGCCTCCTGCTGATCCTTGGCGGCGCTGTGATCCGTGGAGCCGTGGGACAAAAAGGCGAAATGGAAATCCGGGAAGGCGAGACACAAGCACATTTCATGACACCCACCGGCCCGACAAGACTGCCATTCGATGTGCGCCTCGTTAAGTTCAATCTGGAATACTATGATGAGAAGACGGATGCGAATCCTGATGCCGACAAGCCGGACATGCTCAGCATTGCCTGGCCGGAGCGTCATATCGAGACGCAGGTAGTTGTCGAAGTTGGCACCTCCATTATTTCTCTTCATCCTGACAAGGAAACTCAGACAGAATCGAATGCCGTCAACGTGACAGTGTCCAGATATGAGCCGGATTTTGTCATAGATATGAATACCCACGAAGCAGGCAGCCGCTCCGGGTCTCCAAATAATCCCGCGATTCTCGTTGAGGTCAATTCCGGCGATGTTCATGTCAGCAAGTGGATATTCGCCAGGCATCCCGATTTCGACATGCTCCACTCTCCGTCCGACAAGGGGGCCGCCGGAAACCTGAAGCTGCTATATCTTTCAAACGGCGCAGAAAATGAGGACAGCTTTCAGAACCGTTCAAGACCAATCCGCAGCTTCAAGAGCAAGCTCCAGCTTCTGGAAGACAGCAACGTTCTCGTAGAGAAAACGATCGAAGTGAATTCGCCTCTCAGTTTTCGCGGCTACACACTCTACCAGTCCGGTTACAATCCCGGCGATCTGACGCAAAGCACACTGGAGGTGGTGCATGATCCTGGCGTGCCCGTTGTATATGCGGGTTTTCTCAGCATGGTTAGCGGGTTGATCCTGCTTCTCTGCTTCAAACCGGCAGGCCGGAAGAAGCCAGCCGCAAACCAACCGTCTGTGAGTGAGGGACAATTGCCATGACGCAGTTATTCAACCTTGTTATGTCCGGTTACGTCATCGCTTTCTTCTTTGCCGTGATCAACCTGTTCGTTAAACGCCGTTTTCTCGACTGGGCGATCAACTCCCTGCTGACCGCAGCCAGCATGCTTCAATTAGTTTACATTATCTGGCGCTGGCATGAAGCCGGCAGGCCGCCCTTCAGCAATATGTTCGAATCCCTCGTTTTGTTCGCGTGGGCAACTGTTGTTGTTTATCTGGTTGTCCGCGTCAAGCAACACGTTCCCGTTCTCGGAGTTGCCGCCGCGCTACTCGCCACGGTTACGCTGGCTTACGCCAGTTCTTTCAAATCCGATATCGAACCCCTGGTTCCGGCCCTCCGCAGCAACTGGCTCACGTTCCATGTCTTCACCTGCTTCCTCGGTTACTCAGGATTCGCAATTTCCTTTATCGCAGCAATCGCCTATCTCATCGCTGCAAAGCGCTCTTCCACTTTATCGGAGCAGCCGGCGAGAAACGCCATGGAATCTGTAATGACTCAGACTGTGGCTTTCGGTTTTATTTTCCTGACCATCGGCATCATTACCGGCGCCGTCTGGGCAAACTCGGCCTGGGGAACTTACTGGTCGTGGGATCCAAAGGAAACATGGTCGCTCATCACATGGTTTATCTATGCGGCGTTTTTGCATTGCCGCTATATGCGAGGCTGGAGCGGCAGGCGCGCGGCATGGCTTTCGATTGTCGGTTTTTTGTCGGTGCTTTTCACTTACATTGGCGTTAACTTTCTGTTAAGCGGTTTACACAGTTACGCATAATCCGCCAGGCGTAAATACACGCGAAACTGGCTCGTAAAGGCAGAACTTGCAAATGAACCAGACGAGACCCAAAGCGACAATATCGGATTTATTAAGGAACTGGATAAGCCTGGCGGGGATTTTCCTGGGCTGTTTCGCATTTGTCACCGGCACCGTTCTGCTGGTGGTGGATATCCAGCAGGATCAGCCAAATCCATACTTCGGCATACTTCTTTACGGAATCGTTCCATTGCTTATTGCCGGCAGTATCTTTCTGGTCATAGCAGGCATGTTATGGATGTCGTGGCGGCAGAGGAGGTCCGGCGGGGACATTCATCCGCTCGTGATTGACTTGAGAAGCCAGACAACACTGGCGCGCCTGCTCATAGTATCGTGTTTCTTTGTCATCTTTGTTGCGGTCTCGGCTGTGGCCACCTACAGAACGTATCACTTCACTGAGTCTGTCGAATTCTGCGGCAAAGTGTGCCACACTGTGATGAAACCAGAATTCACCACATTCCAGAATTCACCACATTCCAAAACAACATGCACGACTTGCCATATCGGACCGGGCGCGGAATGGTTCGTCAGGGCCAAGCTATCCGGGATCTACCAGGTATACGCCGTGATGTTTAACAAGTATCACAGGCCTATCGAGACTCCCGTGATCAATTTGCGTCCCGCGAAGGAAACATGCCTCACCTGCCACTGGCCGCAGAAATTTTTCGGCGCCGTGTTGAAGTCTTGGACAACATACCTGCCAGATGAGAAGAACTCCCCATGGACAATCAAAATGTTGATAAACATAGGCGGCGGAGATCCGGCGCACGGAATGATTCATGGCATCCACTGGCACATGGAAGGAGTCAATACGGTCGAGTACATCGCTTCCGATCGCAAACGTTCCATCATCCCGTGGATCCGTGTCACGGATCAAAAGGGCAACGTCACGATTTACGAAACGACAAACAAGGACGAACACCTCACGCCAGAACAAGCTACGACTCTGCCGCCACGAAAGATGGATTGTCTCGATTGCCATAACCGGCCTTCGCACCGCTACCTGTCCCCTTATCAGGCGCTCGACATCGCCTTGTCGGAGGGCTCGATTGATCGCACTATCCCAAGTATAAAAGAGGTCGCGGCGAAACTGCTGGTGGGCAAGTACGACACGACGCCCCAGGCGCTCGAAGCCATCGCCGGCGGCTTGCGCGAGAAATATCCGCAACATCCGAAACTTGGCGAGACGATCAAGGAAGTCCAGGCGATTTACACGCGCAACTTCTTCCCCGAGATGAAAGTGAGATGGGACGAATATCCGAACCTGACAGGCCACAAAATCACGGGTGGCTGTTTCCGCTGCCACGACGGTCAGCATGTGAGCAAATCCGGTGCGACCATCCGGAAAGACTGCAACATGTGCCACACCATTCTCGCGCAGGGCCCGGGCACGGAGGCCGATCTTAAAGGGTTTGTATCGGACGGCGTCGAATTCAAGCACCCGGAAGACATCGAAGACGCATGGAAAACGGATCGCTGCGATACCTGCCATACTGGCGCTCCGTAAGTGCATCGTGTAGTAACAAACACAGCACATTCAAAGCGGCATATCTTATGGGAGGGCGAGACTCCGTCGAGCCGAACGCCTCAAACAAACAATGAGACATCCGAACCGCATATTGACGAATGACGATTCCGGAATAATGAAGTGCGGAACAAAATTCAGATTTTGCAAAATCATTCGGTACTTCGATATTCGATATTCATCATTCGTCAATCTACGGTTTAATTGCGTTGCGTGCGCTGCCCCGCTCCGAACAATATGAAGATATCTGTAGAGCCTTCGCAAAAACTTTCCATCATACTCCTGACCCGCATTTCTCAGACCGCTTCTCGCCGCTTCGCGCTGTGCAAGCGGTTCTACAACAGAGAAATGCTATGTAGGACCGTTCACCCCTATCGCGCGCTTGGCGAGGAGAGAGGGAGAACGGTGTGGCATCACCTCCGGCGCAACTCGTTCCGTCACAGGTGGATTACTCACGCCTTTTTAAGGAGTCGTGATAAGTGTGGTCTGACAATGCGAATCTGTCTCTGCTTTCTGCTGTCTGGCGCAAGTGCCTGTTCACGCGCCGCAAAACCGGTGAGCAATACATGGGCGTGCATGGGCACGTACGCAAGTCTCACCCTGTCGGCTGACGAAGAGGCGGCATTGGACTCAGCCTCGGCGACAGCCGCAGCCAGTCTCTGCGACTTGGACAACCGCCTCAGCATCTTCAAGCCCGATTCCGAGATCTCCCGGCTTAACCGGTCCGCAGGTGCATCTCCAGTGCAAATATCGGCAATGACTGAAAACATGCTTCAGCTGTCCACGCACTACTCCGAGGCCACCGACGGGACGTTCGATCCAACCGTTGCGCCTTTGATGCGGTTGTGGGGTTTCAACAAGGGTCCGCCGTTATCGGTCGTTCCAGATAGCTCCGCGATCTCGTCCGTGCTTGAGCGGGTTGGCTATCATCACCTCAGCGTGTCGAACGGCGCGGCCTTTCTCGACCGGGAAGGCATGGGTATTGATCTCGGCGGGATCGGCAAGGGCTATGCCGTGGATGTTTGTTACGAGGCATTGGTGACGAACAACATCAAGAATCTCATGGTCAACCTCGGCGGACACATCCGCTGCCGGGGTTCGGCTGGGCCCGGTCGTCCCTGGAGCATCGGCATCCGCGATCCGTTCGATCATGATCGGATCGTCGGTACTCTCCGCTTATCCGACGGCATGGCTGTAGCCACATCGGGCAACTACGAGAAATTCTTCATGCTCGATGGGAAACGCTACATCCATATCATGAACCCGCTCACAGGATATCCGGTCGAAGGGGTCGCATCCGTCACCATAATCGCCGACAGCGCGGTCAAGGCCGACGCCATGACGAAGCCATTCTTCGTGTTGGGTCTCGACAAATCTCTGCCGATTCTCGCACGCACGCCGAACTGTCATGTCATCTTCATCCCCGATGAACGCCCCACCCGAATATACATCTCTCCCGGCGTTCGCAAATACTTCACACCCGATTCTTCTTTCGACGGACAAATCCTCGACATAAATCAGAATACCCACGAACGCTTGCCGAGATGCAAATCCGCGCAAACTTCAAGGGCGCGACGGTCCGTTGGGGGCGGTCTTGTAGAAACGGGCTTCCTTGTCGGATAGCTTGCCTTGTTCGATCAGGTAGCGGAGGCGTTGCATATCAACTGGTTTGGCGCCGCTGCCGCTCATCCCCGCCTGCCCTCGATTGCCCATCGTCAAGATAGTACTGCGCCATGTCGCCGTTGTCTGGACGGCGAGAATGAAGGCCAGCGCAATGGTGGTGCTAAGCAATATTGTCCTGACAGGGCGCGCGGCAATCCAGTCCGGCGATCTGGCCAATACCCGCTCCTCCTGTCGCCCCGGCCTGCGACAGCGGTCACAGCACAGGCAATCCAGTTCGCGACTCTCTCTTACCCCATACACGCAGGCGCGCGGCGCGACAAACGGAATCAGCCGCTTGAAAAGACGGATACCGTTAAGCAAAGACAGAAACGCGCCGGTCGGGCACAATGTCCGGCACCAAAAGCGCGGATAGACAAATGCCAGCGCCAAAAGCAGTCCCCCCAGCCATAAAAGAATGTGACTTCGTTCATGCGCGAACATCGTGACAAGCGGATCGTTTGACGCGAGCGCCGATTCAAGAGTCGTGGCAAAGAACAGGGTCATCAGCGCGAGCAACAGGTATTTCACGAAGCGGGCGTAAGCCCAGATGGTTTTGTCCGGGTCTGTGCGCAGGAATGCCGGCCTGAGATCCCCGACGAGCTCCTGTAACGCGCCAAACGGACAGAGGTAACCGCAATAAACGTTGCCGAACAGCGTCACAACCAAAGGAATCCCGGCAATCAGCGCAAAGATAGAAGCAAGTCCAAAAGGCGGAATCGAGAGTTTCAAAAGCGAAAACACGTGAGCAAGCGAATACTGCATGTTGAACACAAACCCGAAAAACACAACGACTAGAAGAAGAAATCCGCGCCGCAACCAGCGGGACGGTCTGATTCGCAGAGCCAGCGCCGTCATAATTGCAATCACCAGCCACACGTTCTCTTTGTATAGCGTAGAGAAGGAAACCGCAGGCGTCGTCGCCGCGCCAAGCGACAGGCCCAGCGCATCCCTGCCAAATGCGGGACCGGCCTGTCGGAGAATGCGAAGAATTGCAGTTGACGTTAACGTTGCGCCAGTCACGGCATCCACATCCTTCAAAGGGTCAGGCGTAAAGAGTTTGCCGCCGAGAAGCCGATTGATCCAAGGCCCGAGAAACTCCAGATAAGATGGCGTTTCCTCAGAATTCAACACCGTGACATTCTGGATCGTGCCATCGGCATCCAGAACGACAGCGAGTGTGATCGGGCCGCCATAACCGACGATGTCGGGAGATAACGTATCGGTCTGAAAGATGTATCTTTCGCTCGATCCAGTCTCCGCAGGCTGCTCGTTGGTCACGCAAAAGTAATCCATTGTCTTTCCATTGCCGAGCGTCAGCTGGCGCGTTTGCAGTTCGCTTTTTCCCGCCGCCGAGCGTGCAAAGGCCAGGAATGCCTGACGCTTTTCATCGGTGCCTCCACGATGGAGCAATATGCCTGCCATCAACGCGAAAGCGATAGTGCCGAAGATGACATACCCGAAAGCTCCAATTGATCGGCTGGAATAATCCGGGATTTCAACTCTGTTCCTCGCAGGCAACCACACCATCGTCAGATTGGTTGCAAGCAAACACATCAGGACGACAAGTGTGTACGACGCTCCGAAAACGGGAAGGAGAATCAGTCCGGTCACTAATCCGCCCACAGCACCGCCGAGATGATCGATCGCTTCGATCCAGGCGCCAGCCGCCGTGTCCTGCATACCGGCGGCGTTCATACGGCGCACGGCCAGCGGAACATAAGCACCATTAAATAGACCGCTCAGGAGAAAAGCAGCGACGAATTCTGCGCGGGTAAGACTCGTCGCCATGGACATGATCGCCCCGCAAAGAAGCACATGCATCAGGATGACGCCGCACAGCAGCCCCGGCGATGTCCTACCAGAACCAACGCTCGCAATACGGGCTGACGCTGCGCTCCCGAGCGCGAGCCCGAGCATGAAGACCGCCGAAATCAGCCCCATGTGCAGAAAAATGGAACCAAAGGCGGACTGATACAGGAACATCAACAGGATACTGCCGCCCATACCTGCCGCGCCGGTCGTGAATACGAGGGCGTGGCCGTCGAAGGCCGAGAACTGCTTGCCGTCCGCTGGCGTTTCAACTCCACGGCTCTTGAGCAAAAAGACGACTCGAAGCAGAGCGAAGAGAAGCAGACCCAATGGCAGAATAAGGAGACCGTGAAGAGCAAACATTCTGATGGCGCCGCCCAGCCACTGGACGCCGCCAGCTTCATGGGCCGCAAATAGCAGCGCGTGCAGCAAAGCTCTTGGATGGCGATCTGTGTTGAGCAGCATCTCGCCCGGCGTGTCTCGCACGGCCGCCTCGTAGCTTTGCATTTCAAACTCAATGCGTTGCGGCAGGTACAATGCCATCAGCGCGTCGGCAGGATAGATCTGATTTGCGCCATTGATGGCCGCGAACCGGTCCCTGAGCGCCGCTGGACTTGTCGTCAGTCCCGGATTGTCCGACACCAGCAACCAGCTTTCGTCCCCGGGTTTGATGACGAGATATTTGAACACGGAGCGCAATGTCGCGAAAACTGATGCGCCGGCATTCACCCGGTCTTCGCTCATGAAGTTCTCGCCTGCGGAAACCCGCACGCCTATTATGCCGGAGTCGCTCATGTGCGTCTTTAGCAACTCGAAGAACTCCTGGGTAAAGTAACGATTTAGCGCCAGAGTGGCGTCATCTGGCCAATCCAGTATGATCACGTCGTATTTGTTCTGCGTTTGCCCCAACCAGCCCCGCATGTCGGCTTTGGGTAATTCCAGACGCTCAACCCCTGGCAGAAAGCGTTGCGGCAATATGCTCAGCAGTTGTGCGGGATAAGCCGGATCAGGATCGAACCACGTAATCTTCTCCGTCTGTGGCAAGATCAGCAGGCGTCGGCAAATCGAAAAGGCTCCGCGCCCGGCCACCAGAAATCGGCGGGCGGCTGGACGCTGCGCGAGATGTAACGCCACGATTTCCGATGCGTGTTCGGTGGCTGGAATAGTATCCGCCACCGTCTCCCACACCATGACGTTAAACTGGTCGCCATACTCGCCATACAGGTATTTCGCCTCAGGCGTCGTGAAGCTGCCTTTTGGCAACTGTGCTGATATAACACGTTGCCACGTATGCCGGTTGTCGGAATCCCGCCAGTGATCGGCGACACCGGAATATAACGCAGCAACAACAGCGAGAACCGGCAACACAGCGCTGACGTGGGATCGTTTGCTCAACCTGTAGATGGCAAACATCGCAGTCACTAACAGAGCCGCGTAAAGGAAAAGCGTTTCCTCGGCCACGCCTCGCGCCAGCAGGAGCGTCACCACGAGACCTCCAAAAACTCCGCCCACGCATTCCCATGTATACACTTTCGCCACGGACGAACCATCGGAATCACGCGCCCACCGGCAGGCCAATGTGAACAGCATGCCGGTGCAGAAACTCACCGGAGCGTTGCCAAGAAATGCGACGGGCATCATGGTCAGCAATGGAAACAGTGCGTACGGGCGGACGCCGGCCAGTTCACGGGCATGACTTATCAGCCACCACTGAAGCACGTATGCCGGAAGATAGAGAAGAGGAAGAAATTCAAAACGATCGCTGAGAACGTTCATCATCGGCGTGCGTAAACGCGCAAACAGGGCGCCGACAAAGACCCAGACAAGCCAGGAACTGAAAAAGCAGGCGATCCCTATTTCGTTGCCTTCGAAAACGGTCAGGAAAATCCGGAAAAGCAGCGTCTGTGCCGCGAGCGCGAAGAAACCCGCAGAAACGATGATTCCCAGACTTGGCCAGTCAGGCTTTCGAGCATCTTCCATCATGTCACTCCGGTCTTGCGCGAAGCGCTTTGGAGTGCGCTGGCTTGACAGCGCCTTCTCTGCCGCTCCAAAACATGTTCCTCTACCCCTGCCACTTGCCTTCTTTTCTGATCTCGTCGTCATCGAGCGGGCGCACACGACCGGGGAAAGTCCGCGCTTTCAAGGCTCCAAGAAAATACGGAACATCCGTCTTGGCGGCGAGCCATCGCACACCCGCAGCACACACGATTCCAACCGATGCGATTATTTGGATGAACTGACGTCTTGTCATTTCCACACTCCGTAGATCTTTTTCTTGCAGTCTGGACAACATCCTTCCACCAGTTTGTTCTCCAGCATCTGATGTCCAACGCGACGGATCAAAACTGTGCGGCACGTCGGACACTTGGTTGTGGAACTTTCGGCATCCATCAAGTTCCCGATGTACACGTAGTCCAGACCGACAGCCATTGCGATTTGGCGGGCTTTTGTGAGCGTGGAGGCCGGTGTCGGCGGCAGATGGCGCATACGGTGATACGGGAAAAATTGCAGAAAGTGCAGCGGGGTTTCACATCCGAGGTTTTCCTTGATCCATCGGCACAACGCCTCTATTTCTTCATCCTTATCGTTTAAAGTCGGAATCAACAGGTTGGAAGCTTCAACATGCACGCCCAGCGATTTGCAAACGACGAAGTAGTTAAGGACCGGCGCCAGTGTCGCTCCACAGATCTCCCGGTAGAAACGATCCGACATGGCTTTCAAATCTATCGTCACGGCATCAACGACCTTGCAGAGCTCACGCAAAGGAGACTCATTCAGGTAACCTGCTGTTACGAGGACGTTGCGTAGACCGGCTTCACGGACTTGAATGCAGCTGTCGAGCGCGTACTCGTAGTAAACGGATGGATCGGTGTAGGTATAGGCCACCGAAACACATTCCGTGCGCTTCGCCTGCGCCACCACTTCTGAGGGAGCCATATCGAAGGCGACAGCATCCACCGGATCCTGCTGTGAGATTTCCCAGTTCTGGCAATTCAGGCAATGAAGATTGCAGCCGACTGTGGCAATCGAGAAGATCGAACTCCCAGGCAGGAAGTGATTCAGCGGTTTTTTCTCAATCGGATCCACATGAGCGGCGGATGGAAAACCATAGGTCACGGCGCTTAACTTGCCGTCAATATTGACTCTAATCCGGCAGTCACCGCTTTCACCTGGTTTAATCATGCAATACTTTG
Organism: uncultured Victivallales bacterium; assembly: GCA_964487695.1. Taxonomy (GTDB): domain Bacteria; phylum Verrucomicrobiota; class Kiritimatiellia; order UBA8416; family CAZASC01; genus CAZASC01. The sequence continues at coordinate 17,733 of CAZASC010000003.1, read as the reverse complement.
GACACAGATCGCATTGTACAATCATCTCTTTGCCTTGTTCTGAGAACGATTTCCCCGACGGTCAGGAATCATATTGCCATAATATCCCATTTGTTTCGTGAAAACAACTGACTTGCGCCCGACAAATCCTCGCTTAAGAACGGTTGTTCTGTTTGAGATCGTGCATTTCACGCAACATTTTCGCGGCGGTCGGAACGACCGTCCTCCCAAAGAATCCCATCGCAACTCTGGATTCTGCTGGAAAAACCGGAATCCCCTTCGAACGTTCAGGGCGCCTACAGAGCATAACCGGGTATTTTCGTGTTTTCTGTAGCTGCCCTCCGTGAAGGCGGATGTTTTTTTAGTAGAATCAAGCTGGAGAGCATTTCCGGGGCCCGCATGTTGCGGACCGCTGCTGCAAGGGCGTCCACGAGGTGTCACACAAATGAGCAAAGCTCTTAGGCGATGATTCCGTTTTCCGGAGCGGCAGTGGTGCAGCCGCAAGCGCACATTCTTGCGATATCAGGGCCCGTCCGAAACTTCCTGAGTATGGCGCACAATCCGGCCTTCTATCAGGTATATCAAGTCTTCGGCTATGTTGGTCGCATGATCTGCGATCCTTTCGAGATGCCGGGCAATGTTCATGATCTGTGTTAGGGATTCAAACATGGCTGGATTTTGCATTACGGCTTTCTTTACCTGCTGCGTTATCTCATGCTTCATTGCATCTATTTCACTGTCGCTCGCGCATACTTCGTGAGCTTGCGGCTCACTCAAATTAACAAAAGCATCCAACACTTTCTTCAGCATCGCCTGTGATTTATCGGCCATCTCACCAAGGCGGAAAGGAACACCGACCGGTGGTTGTCCACACAGGAACAGCCCGTGTTCGGCTATATGCACGGCCAGGTCTCCAATTCTTTCAAGGTCCTGATTTATTTTAAGCACGGAAATTACGTAGCGCAGATCGCCTGCCACGGGCTGATGCAACGCCAGTATTTTGAGGCAGTTCTCTTCCACGTCCACTTCCAGTGCGTTAATTTGCGGCTCGCGCTTGATGACTTGACGGGACAGTTCTGCGTCCCGGTTCTCGACCGCACGGACCGCGGCTCGAACGTCATTCTCAACCTCGGCGCTCAACGCCAGTATCTGGTGTTTCAGCTTGTCTACGTCTCTCTGGAAATGCACTCGCATCCATACCTCCTCATCATCCGAATCTACCTGTAATATAGTCTTCAGTTTGTTTCTCTTTCGGCTTTGTGAATAATTCCTGGGTCGCCCCAAATTCCACCAGGACTCCTTCGTACATAAATGCCGTAAAATCCGAGACGCGCGCAGCCTGCTGCATGTTATGGGTGACAACTATGATCGTATACTTGCCCCGCAATTCGTCAATCAGATCTTCTATACGCTGGGTCGCCCGGGGATCGAGCGCTGACGTTGGTTCGTCCATAAGCAGAATCTCCGGATGGACCGCCAGCGCGCGCGCAATGCACAGCCGCTGCTGTTGCCCGCCGGAAAGTCCGAGCGCATTTTCATCCAACCGGTCTTTGACTTCGTCCCACAACCCGGCATCCACGAGACCGCATTCAATCGTTTCCGAAAGCGTAGCGTGATCCGATGCGCCGTGAAGGCGCGGCCCGTAAGCTACATTGTCGAATATGGATTTCGGAAAGGGGTTGGGCTTTTGAAACACCATCCCAACGCGCCGGCGCAGCGTCACCACATCCACATCGGGATCGTACACGTCCTGCCCGCCGAACAGAAGTTTTCCATCGGTGTGGGCTCCTGGGACAAGATCGTTCATGCGATTTATGGCCCTCAGAAAGGTGCTCTTTCCGCAACCGCTTGGCCCTATAATGGCGGTCACCCTGCCGACCGGTATTTCAAGGCTCACAGATTTAACAGCTTGATTGTTTCTATAGAATACCGAGAACTGTACAGCTTGCACATGACTGCGAATCGCCGCTTCATCTGCAATGAACGCTGAACTCTCTTCATTGACCTGGCTCAATTGTTGTCTGGAAGACTGTATGGTTTCGACATTTTCATCCGGTTCAGTTTCCAACATCCTGTACATTTCCAACATTACCTCATGTCCGTGCATAAATCTTGCTCCCTCCTTATGCCCGCAGCCGTCTTGCAACCCGCGCTCGCAGGATTATTGCAACCAGATTCAACAATAAAACCATGCTCACCAGAACGAGGACCATTCCGTATTGAACGTGGCGGATTTCATCCACAGCTTCGTGTTCGGTCGCCAGATTGTAGATATTCCAGGGAAGAGCCGGCGTAGGCTGCGTGAACGTCTGCCATAAAGCCAGAGGCTTGCCCACGCTAACGGCAGCCGTAAAGATGATCGGAGCCGTCTCGCCGGCAGCGCGCCCCATGCTGATGACGATCCCGGTAAGAATGCCTGGCAATGCCGCCGGCAGAATTATGCTGCATACGGTATGCCAGCGTCCCGCTCCGAGACTCAATGCGGCCTCCTTGTAGGTGCGTGGAACTGCTCGAATCGCCTCTTCCGCTGCGCGGATAACGGTAGGCAAGATCATTAGCGCAAGCGTCATCGCACCTGCCAGAACGCTTTTTGAATTGGAGACCTTAAGCGTGTTTATGAAGAACGCCAGGCCGAACAGGCCAAAGACTATGCTGGGAACACCAGCCAGGGTGCTGATGCATGTGCGAAGAAGATTCAGCAGCCGGCTTTCCCTGGCATACTCGGTCAGATAGATTGCTGCGATAAGTCCCATTGGAATTGCAAGAAGCATGGCGCCAACTGTCAGATAGAATGTGCCGAGTATCTCGGGCCAGATGCCGCCGAAGAAATGTGAATCGAACGAATCGTCGGTTAGAAACTGCCAGTATACGGTTTTGCGCGGTAACAACATCTTGTCCAGGTTTTGCTCAAGATAGGGAAATAGTTTCTCGATCGGAGTGCCCGCAAAGTCGGCTGCGCGCAATTTCATTACAAGCACGCCGCTTTTAGCCGGATTTGAATAATCCCATTCCTCGCGATACAGAACGTGCGCCAGCTTGACCTGGGCTCGGTCCCAACGCGTCTGACCGTACTGGTCCCGCATGAGCATGGGACGGACACTGCCCGGCGCAGGACCAAGCAACGTTTCCAGCGCTTTCTTCAAGTCTTTCAACGGCTTGAGGTATTTGCGGCGCTCCGCAGGATCGAACGAGTCAAAACGTCTTTCAAAATCGCCGATCATTTCATAAAGCGGTGCGCGCGCGGTGCGCGTAGATTCTATTTCGGCCTCGACCTCCCGGCGATCCCCACGCTCGAATTTCTCCAGCATGACCCGGCGATGCTCCACTGTGCCGGTAAAAAAGATTGCGCCTGAGCCGCGGTCAAAAATTGGCCACAGCAAGATTACCAGGGCGGCGGCCATGAGCGCTATGGCCAGGACGCCGGAACCGGAGAAAGCGCGATCCAGAATCTTTCTGGTCTGCAGACGCATGTCGCTACCCTCCCGCTTTCTTCCGGGCGCGCCGGATAATCCATTCACTGCTCACATTGCATGCGAAGGAAAACGTGAGGAGACAAAACGCCATTGCGAATAGCACATGAAAACGGGCCGATCCAGTGACCTGATCGGCTTCTCCCATGTCGCCCGCTATTGTCGCAGTGAGTGTCCTCACCGGCTGAAGGAAATTGTACCATGGGTGGGGGATCTGCGTGGCGTTTCCTGATGCCATCCACACAACCATCGTCTCGCCGATCGCGCGCATGACCCCAAGGATGACCGCCGCAAGAATGCCGCCGGATGCCGCCGGAAGCACGGTTTTCACTAATGTTTCCGCCCTTGTAGCGCCGAGGGCGTAACTGCCTTCGCGCAACTCGCGGCCCACAGCCTGCAGGGCGTCTTCGGAAACGCTTACCACCGTCGGCAACGCCATGATCCCGAGGATTATGGAGACATTGAGGGCATTGGTACCGCTGGAAATGTGCAACCCGGTAAGAGTTTTGCCAGCCAGCGTCAGCGCAACAATCGCACCCGCGCCTAACAGGCAGATTGCGGCCCACCGTGCAACCGACCTTGCCCGATCCGGAAGCTTGTCCGTCGCCAGATCGGCCATGACCAGTATGGACAACGCGGCCAGTGGCGCGCCGACGATCCACACCGCCACGCCAAGAATTGGGCCGCCGCTCTGCTGAAGCAATGGCGCAAGGACAACCAAGGCAAAGAAGCCATAGGCCACGGAAGGAATTGCCGCCAGAATTTCGATCACAGGTTTGACGACCTGCCGTACCGAAAAAGGAAGAACATCACTGAGGCAGATGGCGGCCGCAACGCCCATCGGCACCGCCACGATGACCGCACCGAGCGTCACCAGACCACTGCCAACGAAAATCGCCAGCGCGCCAAATTCAGGATGACTGACCGCCGATGGATACCATCGGATGCTCGTGAAGAACTCTCGGAATCCTTCGGCGCGAAAGAAAGGAAATGCGTCGCGCGCGATAAAATAGAAGATAAACAGAACTGCCAGCGTCGAGATGGAGGTAATTGCCAGTAAAAACCCGTTGCCCAAAAATGTGATGATACGCTGTCGGCGTCGCGCACTACTGCTCAGGAGCAGCGGAGGCAGATCCCGGCTCTTCCCTTCCATCGTTGTGGCGTTCTCCATAATCGCTCCGCACCATAATACATAAGGCACAAAGGCGGCCGGGCCCTCAAGCCTGACGACCGCCTTGTGTGCCTGCAATTTTCGCCATTATTTCAAGGATACGAAACCGGTGTCGTCTATGATCTTCTTTCCTTCCGGAGTTGTGCATAGCTTGATGAAGTTGTCAAGTGGGCTGCCGGCGTCCGGCCTGCCATTTGTATACATGTAGAGGGGGCGTGCGATCGGGTACTTCTTGCTCACGACAGTCTCCGGTGTGACTTCAATTCCGTTGACGGTCACCGTCTTGATCCCTTCCGTAAAAGCCAACCCTACGTAGCCTATCGCTGCCGGCGTACTCATCACCCGTTGGCGAATGGCTCCATTGCTGCCCTCAGTTTCCACACTGCCGGCGATCTTTTCGCCTCTCAGCACCATCGTTTCGAAGGTTTCGTACGTGCCGCTGTTCGTATCGCGACCGATCACCACAATCGATTGATCGGGGCCGCCAAGTTCTTTCCAGTTCTTGATTTTTCCAGTGTAAATCGCCTTGATTTGTTCGAGCGTCAAATTCGCTATCGGATTGCTCGAATGCACGACAATGGCAATTCCATCCATGGCTATAATGTGTTCGATCGGCAGAATGCCGGAATCCTGTGCCGCCTTCATTTCCGATTCCTTCATGGGGCGGGACATATCTGCAACATCGCACGCCGCATTAATTAAACTTTTCGCGCCATTTCCGCTGCCGGATTCGCTAACCGTGATGTTCACTTCCGGATGCTTGCCCATGTAGTATTCCGCGAACGCTTTCGCTATCGGCCCGACCGTGGTTGATCCGTCAACAACAATCTTGTTGGCATCTTTCGCCAACACCGTCCCGGCGATCATTCCAACCGCCAGCAAACCTGTCACTGTCTTTCGTATGTGTTTCATCCGCCCACTCCGTTCTTTGTTTTACGTTTGTTCTATCAGTCTGATCCAATAAAGGCCTAGCCATCGCGGTGGCGCGATGGCCAGGCCGGTTTCACTTCAGTCCAGAAGACATGCCATGGCCTCGCGCGCCGGCTGCATGTTCCATTGTCCATCCTTTGTGGATTGCGAAGAATACCTGTCGTCCGACCAGACCACCGTAGTAATCGGTATGTTTAGTCGAAAGAAGTCATGGTCGTCCCACGGATAATCCATGGGACGCAGCCGTTCTATTTCTCCGCATGCCATCATCTCTTCTATTTGTCCATGAAGGACGTCTTCCGTTACGCCGAGACGTATGCGCATCTCGCCAATATGCATTGCGTGGCGATCCTGGAGAAGCCGGCGAATTTGCCGGGCCAGTTTTTCAGTATCTTCCGACACCCCTTTGAACGCAAACATCTTCGTCCTCCTTTCCTGAAATCCAACGTGCTTAGAAGCTCGCCACCAAGTCGACCTGCAGCCGATCATAGTCCACAGTTTTGGACGCAACCGAGATCGTCTTCTTGTCCATATAGTAGGTGACGACGCCCTGCAAATTCTTCATGAATTGGTATTTGCCATAGATTTCGTGACCTTTGCCATCTGTTCCGCCACCCCAACGATCGGAATCCGCGAGCAAACCAGGAGTCGCATCGGCATCCAATTGCTCGTAAGAATAACCAAGCTCCCACGTGTGTGGATTCTTGGCTTTGCCAAGCCTTGCGCCGTAAACGCTTCCGTTGTCAAAACTGGTGGTACAATCGGTATTATGCAGGGTTTGCCCGAAAAGGCTCATCGGCAGGCCCGCGATCCAGAGGTCAAGCTGCGCAAAACAGACGACTGGCGTAAACTGCGATGCCCAGGCTTTGTTTGTGGTGGTCCCGCTCACAGAACCTGCCTTCGTGCTGTTGCCATAGGCGCTTGCCGGAGTCTGGTAGTCAATAAGGTCCATGCCTTGGAGATGTGTGAAGTCATAGTAACTGCCTCCGAAAGTCAAGGCAACTTCCGGTATGAACGTCAACTTCACGCCTGCCTGGCCGGCGTAGAGCATCGAATCGTCGCCGTACGAATTACCGGTCGCGCGTTCCTGCACCCATATATACCCGGCATTGGCGTACAGCTTCGCAAAATCGTTTCCGATCTGCCCCTTTAACGCAACGCCTTCCGGAGTGACGTTAGGATCCCAGATCAGATCGTCCAACGAGGCGCTGCCGATCATTGTGTTGAAGGGGTTCTTCATTTTGCCTGCAACGGCATGGAGTTCGCCGTCGGGGTTCTCGCCAAAGCAATTGTAATCCATGTAGGCGTAGTTCAGAAAAATGGACTTCATGCTTTCCCCTGTGCCCAGAGTGTCATTTAGAGATACCGGATTACCGGAACCTGCGGCCCCAGTGGCGGTGGCGATCCCTATGCCGACCGTCAAGTCGTCGCACTTGCCTTCCGCTCCAATGCGGGCCCTGATTCTGTTACGCTGCTCTGTGAAGGGCTGTTTGTCCGTGCCAAGTTTCGAGTCGTCCTTGATAGTCTCGTAGCGGTAACGCACGTCGCCAGTAAGCTTGACCGAGTCCGCCCATGACTTTTGGGCCGGAGCAACCGCCTGCGGCGCATTCGTTGGCGCCATGCTCGTCTGCGCCATGCCCGTTCTCCCAAGACCGACAATCACCAACATTCCTGCCATCGCCATTTTGAACTGTTTCATCCCGTTCCAACTCCTTCTTGTGCTCTTGTTCTCATGTTCTCCCACTTCCCTTTTACCACTCCAGAGCCGTTTTCTCCCACCCGGCCAGCACCGCTCCTTTCTCTTCGTTCAGATATGTCGTTTCCGTTCTTTTCTTGCGGCTTAAGTAGAACATGCGCGAATCAGGACTGTATGAGTCCCAAGTTAGAAGTTGGTTAGGTCCGCTGGACGGCATTACATATTTTTAGCTATTCGCTCATACGAAAATAACCCGGTTCGCGGAATATATAAGGCGAATGGAAATGATGTGTCTGTGAAAGTTGGAAAAGCAAAACAAGGAGTCGTTGATTAGATGAAAGAATCCAGAAATCACGTATGCTACAACCCTCGAGGGTTGACAGTGCTAAAAGCGGCATTGCTCGTTAGATTGGTACATCACGCGGATTGCGATGTTGTAATAAGCCTGAGCGGTAAATCCTGCCAGGCCAGAAACATTCTTTCCGTGCTCTCCCTGCGAATTGCTTATGGGGATTGTGTCGGCATTGTTGCCGAAGGAACCGATGCACAGGAAGTGGTTCAGACCATCGGCGGGTTGCTTAGCGAAGACAGTGAGCCCGGAACATGTCTCCCTGCCTACGGTTGAAGGCCGGACTGCAATGATCATTGGTGCTGCTGAAGCACCTTATTTTTGAATGCTTCGCGATCCTTTTCGTCGGCCTTTTCCCAAATCTCTTGAAGTTGTGCCTGGATATCAGCGTTCCCGGCTTTTATGTTTGTGCTGATGCTGGCGGTTGTGTTGGTGGGTGGCACAGCCTGCAAGGCAACATCTTTTACCGGACCGCCCACGCTATCTTCGATCCACAGCGACACATGCGCTGCATATCTGCGAGTTTCATCGAGTGACTTTGGATCCTTGCTGCATATGGTGTATGTCTTTCCCGGCTCACCATTGAACGAGAGCGGAACGTAGTCCGATACGATTTTTTCCGTGTCGCCTAAGGAAATCGGGTACAAGACCACATAGCGCGCTTCCAGCGTGTGGATGCCGGGTTTCAGCATCACCCGCATTTCATCCTTCATCGTTGACGGCGCAGACATGCCATCTACGCTGCGCAAACTGATGCACCACGGCACCACCAGAGTGGCCAAACGATCGGGCGGGACGACGGGTCCATTATACATTTGCACCGTTCTCTCAGAGCGGCAACCCGTCATGAAGACGATGGCGCACAGAAAAGCCGAAAACCACAGAATCGCCACATTGAATCTATTTGTCATATCCTTCTCTCCATTTGATCTTGTCAGACAACTTCATTGCGAGCAACAATCTGTCCGTTCGATTGGCGGGGTATCAGGATGATAAATGAGCTTCCCTGCCCCGGCGTACTTTCGACAGACACCTGTCCATTGTGCGCCAGCACTATATGCTTTACGATTGCGAGGCCAAGACCGGTTCCGCCAAGAGCCCGGCTGCGGGCCTGATCCACGCGATAGAAACGTTCAAAAATACGGGAAAGGTGTTTCTTTTCGATGCCGGGCCCTTCGTCGGTCACCCTGATTTCAATATCGTTGACTTCCAGAGTTCCCCTCACCGTCACGCGCGTATGTTCGCCGCTGTATTTGACTGCGTTGTCAATCAGGTTTCCCACGGCCTGTCCGAGCAACGGCGCGTTAATTGGCGCAATCAAATCGCCGGCGCAAACGACGGAGATATCTATATTCCTTGCCTCCGCAGTCCTGGCAAAGACCTGTGCGGCCCTGCGCAACACCTCGCAAACCGGCTTCGATTCCAGTGGTATGCGCCTGTGTTCGGCGTCATGCTCGATTCGCGACAGGCTAAGCAGATCTTCGACGATGGCGCCCAATCGCTCCACCTGCCGCCCCATCATGGCAATGAAACGCGCGTCATCTTCAGGAGTACGGCCGGCTGCATCGGAAAGCGTCTCCACGCAACCCTTTAGGGCTGTAATTGGTGTCTTCAATTCGTGCGACACGTTGGCAACAAAATCCCGCCGCACGGTTTCCAGCCGCTTGAGCCTGGTGATATCGTTCAGTACAACCAGCGCGCCCAGTTTCTTCCCCGCCGGATCCGTCAATGTCGTCCCATGAAGTTGCAGGAAACGTTCATCGTTGCCATAGAGGACAATTTCCGCTTCCGCAGGGCTGCCCGCAGAAAGTGTGTCAGTCATGAACTTCTGCAAGTCCGGATTGCGCACTATCTCCTGGATGCTTCGTCCACGGACCTCTTCGGTGGTCAGATCGAGCAGGCGCATGGCCGCCGCGTTCAGATCCATGATCCGCCCGTCGCCATCCACTGCAAGGACACCTTCAACCATGCTTGAAAAAACCGCTTTTTGCTCGTCGCTTTTCCGTGTGATTGTCTCCATTCGCTCGTTGAGTTGCGCCGCCATTTGATTCAGCGTCCGGGCGAGTGATTGCATTTCCTCACCTTTGGGAAGTGCAACGCGCGCCTTCAGATCGCCACGTGCGAGCCGTTCGGCGATCCATCGCATGTCATCGAGAGGCTGGCTTATCCGGCGGGAGAGATAGAACGCAACCACGGCAAAGGAAATCGCCACGATCATACCGCCGAAAGCCACATGCCGATACACAGTGTGCAGCGTCAAACCGATTACCGACAGCGGCAGGGAAGACCGCACCACCGCTACAACCTTCCCATTCTGCCGCACCGGAATCGCCAGATACATGAGCGTACGCCGCATTGTATCGCTGAAACGTTCAGACCTTCCTATCTGCCCGGTCAATGCTGTCGCGATCTCGGGGCGGTTGATGTGGTTTTCCATTGTGGTGGAATCGTGATCTGAATCGCCGATTACCCGTCCGTCAGGTAGTATGACAGTAACTCGCGTTTCGGTCAGGCGGCCGAAATCCTGGCAGTGTTTGTCAACTTGATCCGCTCGTTCGGCAAGCGATTCCGACCCGAGTTCTCCCGCAAGAACTTTGGCCCTTATCAGCAACTCAGAGGCCACCTGCTCCTGATAAAAACGCTGCAAAGAATAGTTTGCATACCAGGCCGTCGCCGCCAGCGCCACAAGGGTACTGATAAAGAAGCAGACATAGATACGCCATAGCAACCGCATGCGCGCCTCACCCCAATTCCTTGAATCGGTAACCGACACCCCTCACCGTCTCGATGCAATCGGCCCGTGTGCCGAGTTTCCTGCGGATCCCCACGATCTGCACATCCACCGCGCGGTCGGTAACGGCATAGTCCTCTCCCCTCACAGAATCGACAATCTGCTCACGGGTCATCACCCAGCCAGGGCGGCTGGCCAGCAAATGAAGAATGCGCAGTTCGGAAAATGTCATTTCAACCGGTTTGCCTTTGATGAGCACCTCGTGCCGTCCCGGGTTTATTTCTATTTCGTGGATACGAATCATCGAGTTCTTGTCAGCCGGCGGCTCTCGCCTGCGTCGTAGACTCGTTCGCACCCTGGCAATCAGGACTTTCATGCTGAAGGGTTTCGTTATGTAATCCTCAGCGCCCAGCTCAAGCCCTGTAACGATATCCGATTCCTCGCCTTTGGCCGTCACCATGATGATGGGAATGTCGGCGGTCTTCGGGTCCTTCTTGAGCGCGCGGCACACGTCGAGCCCATCCAGGCCCGGCAGCATCAGGTCCAGCAATACGAGATCAGGAGTCTTCCGCAGTATTGCCTTTACGGCTTCCTCGCCGTGCGTGGCAGTAGTCACAATGTAACCTTCGCGTGACAGATGATACTTGATCAGCTCCAGAATATCTTCTTCATCCTCAACAACGAATATGTTCTTCTTTGTCATAGGCGTCCACCTCTGCACACGATGATCGAAAGAATATGTTTGAAATATAGCCTACTGCGGGTCAGCTTCAAAGCCTTGTATTGTTAGAAATCGGTTAGTCGCATTTCACACAATGATAGACAGGCTCTACAGTTTTCGCCCCTTATTCTCTGCGGCTCGACGGAGTCTCGCCCTCCCGTTTTCGAAACAAATTGTCAGAGGCACTCAGATATCTTGTGGGAGGGCGAGCGTCTCGCGAGCCGTGAGAATGGTTTACGAGAAGAAAGTGCCTGATGAGAGGATTATTCAAAGTTGTGAGAAATGCGGGTTACGTGGCCATGCCGCCGCTTCTGATGTTCGACTTCCTCAGCGCCGCAGGAAGCTCCTTATCTGTAACCGGCGCAGAGTCGATTACATTGAAATAACTTCCCATCGCAGTTGCGATATGAGCGTCGGAATTCCACATCAGCTGCAGCTTGAGATTTGTGGCAACCTCGCGGATACGTCGCTCGGCCTCGGCCGGAGTATTGACAGACCTCACTTCTATTGCGTCCGGGGGCAAAGCAATTACTTCCGGCGAAAGTTCCGAATGATAACGAAAGGGATGGGCCATAATTATATACCCCTTTCGCATCCTCACAAATCCATGCAGATTGGGATACGTCCAGGATTGGCTCTCAAGTTCCGCATCGCCGACGCCAAGAACGATGAAGTCTTCCAGACTTGCAGTCACCTCAATACCACGAAAGATTAGGAAGGGCGCATACTTATTGTTCAATTCAGCCTGCCTGACAGGCGGGATAAATTTAAAGTGATCCGTGAACGCCATGGCGTCCAGACCGGCTGCTATTGCGGCCTGAATCTGTTCTTCCTCAGCCGACCGTCCACAACCGGAACGTTCGCTGCAATGAACATGTAGGTCAATTTTCAATTGACTCCCCCAAGCTTGCTTTTCCTTACCGTTCCTTCATAGAGCTTGAATGCAAGCAGGCGGCACTCGATAGGACCGTTGAAGAATTGAATCTTTCTGCATGTCCGAAGGCCGACTTTCTTGCCAAGTTCCATGTTGCCCGTGAAAACGTAACCTGTGTAACCCTGGCAACGCTGTTTGAAGAAATCTCCGATTCGAAAATACATATCCTCCAGCGCTTTGTCAGCTCCCATCCTCTCGCCATATTCCGGATTAATAATAACAACGCCACCACCTTCGGGCACCGGCGTTTCCGCAAAATCGCACAGCCCAAATTCGATCAGATGATCCACCCCCGCTGTCTTTGCATTTTGTTTGGCGGCCTCGATGGCCTGCGCCGAGATGTCTGTCGCAATGATCTTGCCGGTCATGCTTGTCTTTGGAATGCGGCGCGCCTCGGCCCGCATGGCTTTCCATTTCTCTTCCTCAAACCCTATAAGATTCATTAATGCGTACTGACTTCTAAGCAGACCTGGCGCGCGATTCAGCCCTATCAGAGCGGCCTCGATGGCCAGAGTGCCGCTGCCGCACATCGGGTTGATGAAATTGCCGTTGCCCACCCAGCCCGTGGCGAGGATCACTGCGGCTGCAAGGCTCTCCTGCATCGGCGCTTGGAGGGGGATCTTGCGATAGCCGCGCTTGGAGAGGGATTCGCCGGAAGTATCCAGATAGACCCTGCAGTCGGAATCGTTCCAGTATAGAAACACGACCACCCCGTTTCTTTCGTTGCCAGTGTCCGGACGGCGACCGCATTTTTGGCGGATCCGATCCACGATCGCGTCTTTGCATTTCATGTTCGGAAATCGGGTGTCGCGAATGCTGGCCGTCCTCACGAACGACGCAATCGTGACGTAGCCGTCGGCGGGAATCCAATCCTCCCAGGGCATGCGCATCAGTGTCGCATAGAGTTCGTCTGGTGTGCGCGCTTCGAAAGCCTTGAGTTCGTAGAGCACGCGCTGTGCGGTGCGCAAATGAATATTGAGCTTCATCGCATCGGAGACATTCCCTTCCGTCTCAATGCCGGTGTCCCGCTCGGCAACAGCCGGATAGCCGAGAGCTGCAAGCTCTTCCTTCAGGAAAGGCGCAACACCTTTCGCGCAGGAGAGAAGAATCGTTCCATTCTGTTCAAATAGCGACATGCCGCCCACTATGCACAAGCCGGCCCGATCGGCAAATCAAAATCCGCGATTACCGACAATCTGGACTTGCGGGCGATGACCTGATAATGTGCCACACATATGAAGGACGTTCAAAATAGATACGACAGGCGCAAGATCCCGATAGAGAAAGTCGGCATCAAGAATCTCCAATATCCAATCACCGTGCTGGACAGACTCAACAACTCGCAGTGCACGACGGCCATAGTGAACATGTACGTCGATCTGCCCCATAGATTCAAAGGCACGCACATGTCACGATTCGTAGAGATACTCAATATGCACCATGGGCGCATCTCTCCCGAGAAGCTCGACGACATTCTCAAGGCAATGATCGGAAAGTTCGACTGCAAAACGGCGCACCTCGAAATAAGATTTCCCTATTTCATTAAGAAAGCTGCTCCAGCGTCAGGCGCTGAATCATTGATGGACTATCAATGTGCGTTCATCGCATCGCTGCGCCGCAGCAACGGCAGGGAGACGCTTGACCTTGTGATTGAAGCCGGTGTACCTGTTACAATGGTTTGCCCTTGCTCGAAAGAAATAAGCCGCCATGGCGCACACAGTCAGCGCTCAACCATCACTATCAAGGTGCGAAGCAAAGGGCTGGTGTGGCTTGAAGAATTAATAGACATCGCCGAGAACGCCGCAAGCGCGCCCGTCTTTTCCCTGCTGAAGCGCCAGGACGAGAAGAAGGTCACTGAGAGCGGATATGATCGTCCCCGCTTTGCTGAGGATGCCGTTCGTTCCGTTGCCGGATTACTCGCGAAAGACCCGCGCATCATGTGGTATCAAGTCGAAAGCGAGAACCAGGAAAGCATCCACAACCACAATGCTTATGCAATGGTTGTTGGCAAGCACGTCCGCAAGCTCAGGCATGAGCCCGCGGATTAATCCCAATATCCGACAATGGCGAGAGTCCCTGTCCAGCCGTCATTCTTGCTCATATTGCTGAGATTGAGGGATTCCAGTATGGTGTTATAATTGACACCGAACATCAACGCCAGTGTATCGGTAAACATAAAGTCGCACCCTGCACCCAGTTTGATCACATAGTCATGATTGCTGTGGTCTGCCGGATCTGTCGGCACATAGTCTGGAAATCTGAGCCCGAAACCGGCATCTACAAATGGAGAAACACCAGCTCTGGCAGGGAGCAATCTCTGTTTGAATGCGAGAGACGCTGTTGTAACATTTTTTGAGGCCAAGGCATCGTATTGCTCCATACCGCCGAGAAGAGCCAGGCTGGTCAACCTCGTGAAATAGTATTTTATGCCAAGATCACCGCCCCATCCTTCAAGCTTTTCATTGCTCCAATCCGGATCAGCCGATCTATAGCTGACACCAGCAAGGATTGCCCAATCATCTGTAGGCACTGTCACGGCAACCTCGGTGCCAAAAGTTCCAGCGACACTTCCGGCATGATTGAAAGAAGTACCTTCAACCCCAAGAGTATCTATAGTGGCGGCGCCTCCGTCTATGGCTGAAGCCGTACCAGCGAAACACATGGCCGCGATCGCGCAAACGAAGACAATCATCTTTGTCATCTGGCGTTCTCCTTTTACCACAAAACCTGCAAACTCAGCTGTGATCCATCGCAAACAGTTTAACGACCTTGAACAAAATGACTTTATGGATGGTCAGTCAGACTGTCAACAGAAAAGCCCCTGATTTCCGTATCGCCGCGCCGCGTGAGTCCACGCGGCCTACACAAAGAACACATTTTGTTTCGTAACAAGCGGATTGCTCATTCATTTTTAGCGGAGAATATACAATGTTCAACACTCAATACTCAATTTTTCTCAGGGCGTTGCCCTGGGCTGTGGAGTGCGACCCTTTCAGGGGCGTTCATTTCGTCGTCTCTTCTTGGTCTGCCAATCTCAGGTTGACGCGTATGCGAGCATCCGGGGGCGGCGCACCTTGTAATTATTTCACAGAGCTTCTGACGCCCTCCTACGTTCCAGCTGCGATGACAACATCCTCGCGCACGATGAGTATCTCAAGAATTTCCCTCGGTTCAGGCGCAACAAGCAAACGCCTAATGGTTGCCGGATCAAGCATTCTCATCAGCCTCGCCAGGACATGAAGATGATGGCTATCGTCATGGCAGCAGATCAGGAAGAATAATCTGCTTAGTTTCCCGTCCGGCGCGCCGAATCCGATGCCGGCCCCGGTCCGGCCCACGCATATAAGCGGTTCAGCCGTGGCGTAGGGCAATGGTCTTCGTGGATGAGGGATCGCTATCCCGTCGGGAATCGCAGTACTGCACAGATTTTCGCGCTCCTCCAGCGCTCGAACAAGTCCTTCGGCGTCGTAGAGCAGTCCGGTGCTGTCGGCGAGATTGACCATTTCTATCAGCACGGATGTTCTTGTTCTGGCAGGCAATTCTACTGTTATGCCACTGAGCCCAATAAGCTCGGTAACAACCAGGTGCTTGGCGGTAGAAGCCGAATCGTCGTCCACAGCCACATTGCCCATCGCCACCTCTATCTCCTTTAGGCGGGCGTCGCTGAGCGTGTGCATTGTCTGTTGAAGCCACTCAACCGTCCTGATCTTGTTGAAGCGCCAACTTCCACAAATGCGCTCTCCGGGCAATTCCCCTTTCTGCGCAAGCTTCTCCGCCTCCTGGATATTCAATCCAAGATAGCAGGCGATCTGCTTAAGTGTGAAATTGCGGTAAGGCATAGGTGAAAGATTATGCAAAACGAGGGAGGATTGAACAGAAGAAAAGGGAGGCGGGGAACTCGGAGGTTGTAAGAATTATCGCCAGGTCGGGTGACGGGGCCTACAAAGCGCGCTAGGAACCAATGGATTTGGAGGCCGCGTGACATCACGCGGCGCATTTTGCAATTATTACTGGGCAGCTGATTGACTCAAGTAGTTGATGAATTGCTACTGATACTTGGAGTCGGGACGCCCACGTCCCGGTTGCTTTGCCCATGCACACCGGCGCGAGGGCGCGCCGACTCCAGTTCGGGAAGTCATTTCTTTCGCGGGTACTTCAGTCAATGAGCTACCCAGTTAATTATTTGATAAGAGCTTCTAACGGCGTACAGCATATAAATGAGACGGTGCGTCAGAGAGACGTATCCGAAAAAAAAAGCCCCTCGCGTATGCGAAGGGCTTTCCGAAAATTACTTTATTAGTTCTATTACTTCTTCATGCGCCGACGTGCTGCGAGCGTGGCCATGCCAATGCCAAAGAGTGCGAGTGTTCCCGGCTCCGGAACCGGCACCCACTGACCAGCGCCAACTTGGCCGATGTCATAATTCACAGACGGCGGGTCTGCGGGAACAGTCACCCAGCTGAGCGTAGTAGCGCCGCAGACGGCTTCATAAGTCGCCGCATTGGGATTTGCGTTGTTAAACAGTATTGTGTGCACCTGATCTCCAACCCATGAATCCGAGCCATTTATGGGATCATAAAACTGACCGGCGCTGGCCTGGCCCCACTGACCATCCCCAGTTGCGGTGTACAGCACGGTTCCTCCAAGCGTCACAATTTCAGCTGCCCAAGAGGATGATGTCGGTATGGCGGTCCCGAATTGATCCACAATATCAACCGTTGCATTTCCCGCGTTTATGGGCGTTGTAGAGGACCAATATAGCGTTGTATCGGCCCGCACTGTGCTGCATACGAAGAGAATCCCAAGAACGATACCCAAGGTCTGTTTACTGGTCATGTTTTCTCCTGATGAATGTGTTTCTCTAGTTTGTTTAGTCTTTTTTAATACGATTCTGTTAGTTTAGTTGTTGCTATAGGGTATTGCAAAGCTGTTGGTAAATGCATTTTTCGCTTGATACCAAGCACCTGCACCAACTGGGATTATGGCATTGGTAGCAACGGCATTGCCGATAACGTTGTGCCATTGGGAGTCGCTTAGCTTTAGATAATAGGCTGAATAGGCCCCACCGTTGTAGACATAAATCTGATCCGCCTGAGCGGATATGTTTTTTGCCGTCGCCCCGTTGGCAATCCAGTTGATATTTGTGCCGTTGATATCAAGAGGAACTGAGTAGGGATTGGCAAACATTACTAGGTTTTGCGGGAAGCCAGAGCTAATTGATGTTTCAAGGGGTACAGCTCCCATCAAAAGAATGTTGTGCGTGTTGGAGGCTGAGTTTGCAGACTGAATCCAGAAGGCATTGCCGGAGAACAAGACGGGATTCGTTGCAATAGTCGGAGCCGTTACGCTGTAGAAATTTCCGTTGGGTTTCTGGAAGATGGAATAGTAGCCAGGTCCGCCAGCTTTATTGGGATCCCATATGTAGATTCTATCAGCTTGCGCGCCCAAGTTGCTTTGAATTAGCTGATTCGTTCCCATAAGGTTCGCGAGTGTATTGCTGGCACCATTCAATCCTTCGAAGTTCAGCCCCACCATAACGACCTGCCCGCTCGGTGCTATAGCCACCTGACAATAACCAACTATATTTACGCTGGTGACTTCCCCTGTTTGAGCAAGGGCGAATCCAGCACTAACGAACAGCGACAGCGCAAGCAGACCCATCTTTTTCATAATGCACTACCTCCAGGAAATTACACTTTTAAACACAAACCGACACATCCCATCTTTTCTAGTCGTTAATATAATGCTTTCT
>CAZASC010000002.1:115831-136131 GCA_964487695.1 uncultured Victivallales bacterium | reverse complement strand
CCCGACAAGGAATTTCGCTACCTTAGGACCGTTATAGTTACGGCCGACATTCACCGGGGCTTCGGGTCAGCGCTTCTTCTACCTTGCGGCAGAATAACACCTTACCTTAACCTTTCGGCATTGGTCACTTGTCACTCTCTATACGTCCTCTTGCGAGTTTGCAGAGAGCTGTGTTTTTGTTAAACAGTCGCAGCAGCCCTTTTATTGAACCTCCCGAACGCTTTGTCATACTTGCGCACAACTGACGTCCAAGAGGACCCCTTCTTCCGAAGTTACGGGGCTAGTGTGCCGAGTTCCTTAACGAGGTTTCACTCGCGCGCCTTGGTATATTCTACCTTCCCACCTGTGTCGGTTTTGGTACGGATGCCTATTCGACTAACATAGGAGATTTTCTCGACAGCATGGCATCAGCTAATCCACCTCACCCGAAGGATCGGTGTCCCATCGCTTTTCGGAGTAGCGTCCCGGCGGATTTGCCTACCGGTACCTCCTACGAGCTTAGACCATCACTTCCAGACGATGGCTAGCTTAGCCTCCTGTGTCACTCCATAGCTCAAACGCCGAACAGCCAGTACAGGAATATGAACCTGTTTTCCATCACCTACGCCTTTCGGCCTCGGCTTAGGATCCGACTAACCCTGGGAGGACGAACCTTGCCCAGGAAACCTTAGGATTACGGCGGTAGGGATTCTCGCCCTACTTTTCGTTACTCATGTCCGCATAATCACTTCCATGCGGTCCACGTTCGGTTTCCCTTACGCTTCACTCCACATGGAACGCTCCTCTACCAATCCTTCCGGACAAGTCCGGAAGGAAATCCGCAGCTTCGGCAGCCGGTTTAAGCCCCGATCATTTTCGGCGCAGAATCACTCGACTAGTCAGCTGTTACGCACTGTTTAAATGATGGCTGCCTCTAAGCCAACATCCTAGCTGTCAATGCAATTCCACATCCTTGATCACTTAACCGACTTTTGGGGCCTTAGCTGGCGATCTGGGCTGTTTCCCTCTCGACCACGAAGCTTATCCCCCGTAGTCTGACTCCACACGTGACGGAAACGATATTCGGAGTTTGATTGGCGTCAGTACCCCGGTAAGGGCCATCATCCATTCAGAGCTCTACCATCATTCCCTGCATTCGTGCAGGCTAGCCCTAAAGCTATTTCGAGGAGAACCAGCTATCACCGAGTTTGATAAGTCTTTCGCTCCTACCCACAGCTCATCCAAGAGTTTTTCAACACTCACTAGTTCGGTCCTCCACCCCATGTTACTGGGGTTTCAACCTGGCCATGGGTAGCTCACACGGCTTCTGGTCTACAGCATGCAACTAATCGCACATTTCGTACTCGCTTTCGCTTCGGCTGCTCCGCGTTCGCGGATTAACCTTGCTGCATACTGTAAGTCGCGGACTCATTATGCAAAAGGCAAACGGTCACTCCAGCCTTACGGCTGGGCTCCCATAGTTTGTAAGCGTACGATTGCAGGTACTATTTCACTCCCCTAACAGGGGTTCTTTTCACCTTTCCCTCGCGGTACTAGTTCACTATCGGTCATCAGTTAGTATTTAGCCTTGGGGGGTGGGCCCCCCGGATTCAAGCAGGGTTTCACGTGTCCCGCTCTACTTGGGATACCTCTAGACTTCTCTGGAATTTCGTGTACGGGGCTATCACCCTCTTTGGCCGTTCTTTCCAGAACGTTCCGCTATTCCTCGGAATATCATATCGAGGTCCCGCAACCCCACACCGCAAGCGGTGTGGTTTGGGCTCTTCCGCGTTCGCTCGCCACTACTAGCGGAATCACTGTTGTTTTCTACTCCTCGGGGTACTGAGATGTTTCACTTCCCCCGGTTTTGCTCTGAGGCCCTATTTTATTCAGGCTCCAGTGCTCCAACATTACTCGGAGCGGGTTTCCCCATTCGGATATCGCCGGATCAAAGCGTGTTTGCCGCTCCCCGGCGCTTAACGCAGCTTACCACGTCCTTCATCGCCTACTGATGCCAAGGCATTCATCGTACGCCCTTATGCGCTTAACCAAGAAAACCTTAATCTTTCTCGACGCCCGCCTGTTTCCCGATAAATCGGGCAACAAAGCGGGCGATGAAAGTTGCTTCCCTTTTCTCTATGCAATTGTCAAAGAACGAGCCAATCACCTGTGATTGCGGATTCCGTATTGAACTCTAAAGCTCCAACCCGAAATCCGCACACACAACTGACAACACAAAGAACTAGCTGCACATTATCTACCGAGCACCGCTCTCTTATCATGCCAATTCGAACTTGGTGGGCGTGCGTGGAGTCGAACCACGGACCTTGTCCTTATCAGGGACACGCTCTAACCAACTGAGCTACACGCCCGCACTGAAGTCATCGCCCCACCTCGGCGCGTTCGCTTCGCTCACTTGCTAAGGCACTCGTCGCGCCATCACGGGCCCCCATAGCCGACCCGCACCTTGCGGATGAATTTAATGGTGGAGGCAACCGGGTTCGAACCGGTGACCCCGAGCTTGCAAAGCTCGTGCTCTGCCAAACTGAGCTATGCCCCCCTTCCGAAATGCTGAAAGTCAACAGCCGATTGACTTTGCAATCACTCGGCAATCGGCAGTCGGCAGTCGGAAATCCTGCGGGATCACCGATAGTGCCCATTCAAACGAAACAACTCACGCGTCTCTAGCACCTCGAATCAGAAGTGGTGCGACTTGCAAGGCTTGTGTTAATTTCTTACTTTAAAAACCACTGTGCACTCTTTCGAGCGCCCAGCAGATTAACCATCGGTAAACCTTCACCTCCGACAAATCGGAGGCGCAGGACCGTGCTCCTTAGAAAGGAGGTGATCCAGCCACAGGTTCCCCTACGGCTACCTTGTTACGACTTCATCCCAATCACCACCCACACCTTAGGCACCTGCCTCTCTTGCGAGTTGGCTCCGGCGACTTCGGGTGCAGACGGCTTTCATGATGTGACGGGCGGTGTGTACAAGGCCCGGGAACGTATTCACAGCGTCGTAGCTGATACGCTGTTACTAGCGAATCCAACTTCATGAAGGCGAGTTGCAGCCTTCAATCCGAACTGAGGCCGGTTTTACGGGATTTGCTCCACCTCGCGGTCTTGCTTCCCTCTGTACCGGCCATTGTAGCACGTGTGCAGCCCAGGACGTAAGGGCCATACTGACTTGACGTCATCCCCACCTTCCTCCCAATATAGGGCAGTCTGTCTAAAGTGCTTCCCGACTCATCATCGGAAGTGGCAACTAGACACAAGGGTTGCGTTCGTTGCGGGACTTAACCCAACACCTCACGGCACGAACTGACGACAGCCATGCAGCACCTGTACAACACCCTCGAAGGCTTCCCCGCTTTCACGGGGCGTGCAGTTGTATGTCAAGTCCTGGTAAGGTTCTTCGCGTTGCATCGAATTAAGCCACATGCTCCTCCGCTTGTGCGGGCCCCCGTCAATTTCTTTGAGTTTTAGCCTTGCGGCCGTACTCCCCAGGCGGTACACTTAACGCGTTAGCTTCGGCACGGAGAGGGTTAATTCTCCCCACACCAAGTGTACACCGTTTACAGCTAGGACTACCAGGGTATCTAATCCTGTTTGCTCCCCTAGCTTTCGTGCCTCAGTGTCAGTTGCATTCCAGAGAGCCGCCTTCGCCACCGGTGTTCCTCCTGATATCAACGCATTTCACCGCTACACCAAGAATTCCGCTCTCCCATCCTGCACTCAAGCCTCGCAGTTTCGAATGCAGTTCCGTCGTTGAGCGACGGGCTTTCACATCCGACACACGAGACCACCTACGCACCCTTTACGCCCAGTAAATCCGAACAACGCTCGCCACCTCTGTATTACCGCGGCTGCTGGCACAGAGTTAGCCGTGGCTTCCTCTTCCGGTACCGTCAACCCGGCGTGGTGTTAGCACACCGGAAATTATTCCCGAATGACAGGAGTTTACAACCCGAAGGCCTTCATCCTCCACGCAGCGTCGCTCTGTCAGGCTTGCGCCCATTGCAGAAGATCCTCGACTGCAGCCTCCCGTAGGAGTCTGGGCAGTATCTCAGTCCCAGTGCGGCTGACCATCCTCTCAGACCAGCTAACCGTAAGCCTTGGTGAGCCGTTACCTCACCAACTAGCTGATGGTACGCGGGTTCATCTCCAAGCGACAGGTCCCGAAGGATCCCCATCTTTAATCAGCCCCTCATGCGAGGAGTGATCACATCCGGTATTAGCCCACCTTTCGGCGGGTTATCCCCAACTTAGAGGCAGATTGCCCACGCGTTACTCGCCCTTTCGCCACTGTCATCCCTATGATATTGCTATCACAGGGAATCTCGTCCGACTTGCATGCCTAATCCACGCTGCCAGCGTTCGTTCTGAGCCAGAATCAAACTCTCCATAGAAATCCTGAAGCTTAACTTCTGCGATTTAACTCGCAGAAGAATTTGCTGTCAAGTTGAGTAGGACTCCGACACAAGCTCTTTACAAGTCACACCACTTCCAATTCGAAGCGTGTGACGCATCATGTGAGTTGTTTCATTTTCAAAGAACAAAAAAGACAAAAAGAAACCCTTCTTTCAATCTCTTCTTTTGTCCAAGCGACTGAAAGATCGAGTGTTGCTCTGTCTTATGTCCGCAGCCTTACTGCTGCTTGATGTTGGGAAGAGATTATCATCCAATATTATTTGTGTCAACAGGTTCTTTTAATATTTTTTTTTATTGCATTTTTACGATCATAAAAGCAGCCAAAAGGAGCATTGAAGTTTTTTTCAAATGATCTAAGCAACATCTATTTTAAAAGACAAATCGGTGGCGCTATCATGATGCGCCGCAAGGAAACGGAATAGACTGATATTCAGGAAGAGTCAGCGATGATATTGCGTCCACTTCCTTAAGCATCACAAAATTCCACATGTAAAAAACAGAGCGCCAGCATCTGGTGCAGAAAAATCGATTCCATCTTTTCTTACCATCGACACCGTCAATCGTATTCACAAGACGGCCCACGATCAATGAATTGCGAGTAAGAGAATCCATGTCGAGATTGCCTCCCCGCCGATTCTTTCCAACCCAGATGGCAGCGACAGATAACATGAGATCTGGCGCTGTTCCATTTCTTTTCCAGCAAACATGATAAAGGAAATGGAAATCGAAGGTCGAAAATGTGACAGACCACTCACAGGCGACAATGGGCAAGTGCTCGTGCACTTGCCCCACACATTTATTTCGGCCTGAAATGTTAATCAGAAAATACGCCGGAGACTCGCGCCGTGCCCGTCTGTAGCGCAATAGCCGCTTGCGCTGATAGACTAATGATTGTAGATTGGGAGCAGAAATATGAAGCCGATGAACGAACAGATATTTACAATCAACGCGCCGGGAATTGACGTCACCAAGATCGTCGATGAGGTCCGGGCATCGGTCGCTGAGAAACGGGCCAAGGGATTTTATGCGGATGCAAGGACGGCGCTTGCGGAGAGAACAAACCTCGCCAACATCAAGAATGAAGACGAGTTTCTCTCGTTTTATCTCGAATGTCTTCGCGATGCCGCTTCCGTAGATATTAACGATTTTGAAATTATTGAGCGCCGTGGCACGTTGAGCGGTTTCTTCATCGCTCTGAAAAAATCCATCTGGAAGCTTCTCAAGTTCTACACCTATCGGCTCTGGTCCCAGCAGAACCAGGTGAACGCGTTGCTGCTTTCCGCAATGGAAGCTCAGGAGAGCAGGAACTGCGACAAGATCAAGGAACTGGAGGCGAGAATCGCAAAGCTCGAATCCGGAAATGCCGCGCACCGATGACAAAAGCAAACCGCATAGCTTTCGTCTGTCCAAGATACGCCGAGGGTGCAACTGTCGGCGGAGCCGAGACGCTACTGAAGAGCCTGGCGATGCGGGCAGCAGCAGCAGGCAGAAGAGTGACATTCCTGACCACTTGTGCAAGAAATCATTTCACATGGAAAAACGAGGTTACGCCAGGCGCCAGGATCGTGGATGGACTCGATGTCATCTTCTTCCCGGTTGACGAGAATCGCGATATCGGGGCTTTCCTTCACGCGCAAGACACGATCAGCCGGGGAGCGTCGGTTTCAAGGGAAGACGAGAGTACGTGGCTCAGAAACAACGTCAACAGCGAGGAGCTTTGCGATCACCTGCGCGAACATGGAGACGATTACGACAGAATAGTGATGGGACCGTACCTGTTCGGCCTTATTTATTTTGCGTCGCAAATCCAACCTTCCCGAACGATCCTTGTGCCGTGTCTTCATGACGAGCCATTCGCCTATCTGGAATCGTTCAAGGAAATGTTCCGCAACGTTAGCGGCTTCATGTTCAACAGCGCTCCAGAACGTGAACTCGCGTGCAAACTATACGACCTGAATCCAGGGACAGGACGTGTTGTGGGAATGGGTCTCGAACCATTCGAAGCGGATCCGGCGGCTTTTTCCCGGAAATACGGAGTGTCAGCACAATATCTCATTTATTCCGGGCGACGCGAACCACTCAAAGGGACGCCGTTGCTGGTTGATTATATGACAGCTTTTCGAGCGAGGACGAAGCGCGACGTGAAAATTGTTTTCACAGGCAGCGGTCCAATTGATCCACCCTCGGAGCTTGCGCCGCACGTCATCGATCTTGGATTTGTACCCGAGAAGGACAAGCGCGAGGCAATGGCCGGAGCCATCGCACTCTGTCATCCTTCAATCAATGAAAGCCTGAGCATTGTGCTTCTGGAAGCATGGATGGCACGTGTGCCGGCGCTCGTCAGGGAATCGAGCGAAGTGCTTCGTTATCAGTGCGAACACAGTAACGGCGGATTGTGGTTTAGAAACTATCCGGAGTTTGAAGATGAACTAATCATGCTTCTGGAAAACAACAAGCTGCGAACCGCATTGGGAAATATGGGCAGGGAGTACGTTCTCAGAGAATACTCATGGAACGCTGTTGAACCCAGGCTATTGGATACTCTTGACGGAAAATGAGCCGAGCCCAAGGCGGAAGAACTACTGGTCTTTATTCTGTTGGGCGATTTCGGCGATATTGTTCAACACGCCGATGATGTCCGTCTGCGTCTGCTGAAGAACACTCACCCTTTCCAGTATCGATCCAAATTGAAAGACATTGTCTGCCCTGACCTTATCCAAAGCGTCGCGTTTGGCAGTCATATCCTCGAGATCGGCTTCAAGTCGTCGTGTCCTGTCCTCTGCAGCTGCAAGCGACTTCCTGAGATTAAGAATCAGACCTTCCTGATCCTCGACATTGCTGTCAATATCGGCAAGAAGCATACCTTCTGGAATTGGAACCACTACGCTTTTACCACAATCGGTGCAAGGGATTGTCAGGCCGGCGCCGCGATAATCTATCGCGAGGCTTTTACCACAGAGCGGACAGTCAAAGACAATATCTGTTTCTTTGATTTCCTGTGTTTCTGGACTATTATCGTCTGCCATGAGCGTAGCCTCCTGCCGGTCCCCACTTAACAGATTCAGGTCTTAACGATCCGGTCAGATTTGATACAAGCAGCACAAACGACTTTTCTGGTATTTCCGCCGCCCGCGACTGCCACTCTGACTTTGTGAAGATTGGGGTTAAATCTCCGTCTGGTGACACCAGTTGTATGAAGACCGATTCCACCTTTTCTTTTTGCCATGCCGCGGCGAATAATTCTGTTACCAGTGACGGCGCTCTTACCACAAATTTCACAAGTTCTAGACATTTTCAATCCCTTTTAACGAAGTCGAATCATTAACACTATTGCACTTCATGCCAACCGGCTCAACACTCCATATTGACACTATACCCTATCCTGTCATTTCCGCGCAAGCAGTTAGGAGTATCCTGATCATTTTAGCTATTTGGAGGTAAACAGCCGCTAAAAGAACTCCATCTAACGAGGACATCATTCTCATGGCGAGTCGTTCTTGGATGCCCTTGAACGTCACAAGTCCGTGGCGCCCCTATTGAAGCCTGGCTTTGACGCGATAGTATATGTTTCCGGCAAGACTCCCGTTGGTGTATATGGCCGTAGCGTCATTCCCCAGAATATTCGTGCTCCCTGGAATAGGCTGCCATGTACCGCTGAGCAAACTGGTCGCGCTTTCCAATCCGTAAATCCTGCTGGTAGCCGTGTAACCCAATCCCGATGCAATCGACAACGTTGGATATGTCACAAGCACGTTCCCGTTGGACAATACAATCCCTACCCTTAGCGCACTGGCCGGGTTTGTCGGGTCTGAGCCTGCCAGATAGTTCTGCCAGACCGTCATGCCATTGCTGGCGACACTCGTGGCGAGACTTTCATAGTTGGCGACGGGCATTCCCGGATAGTATCGCGATATCCACGCCGTCGCAGGAATTTGGTTGGTTGTGCCGCCAGCAAGATCCGCCAGCACGCTGCCATAGGCGCAGAAGCTGGTGTTCGACGCGACAGTCAGATACGTCGCCCATATCCAGTTGGTGGAACGAACCACCTTTTCGATCCTGACCTCATCAATGATAGCGTTGATCCCTAGACTGACGGGGCCGGCGTCGGCGTTGCCGTCATACGCCCCAAGGCTGGTGGTGTATGGACTGCCGACTATCGGCCCTGTCACGGCATGTCCGGCGTTGAGCGGCGCACCATTCCAGAAGTTCCTGATCACGCTGCCGTCGTATATGAAGGCGACGTAATACCATTGGCCCACAACCGGGTTGATCGCATCGTCGTTACCCGTTGTCCATCCGCTTGTCCCACCGGTTTTGAGCATGCTCCTTACGTGGGTCGAATCGCTGAATCCCATTTCCCTGTTCTGTTCTTTTCGCATTATCACCTGCTCGCCGGTTGGCAGGGAATTGAAATTGATCCATGCGGAATAAGTCGCCGTCGAGTTGGTGAAATCCGTGTATGGAGAGTTGCCTGGAATAGTGACGTGGCCGCCGCTGGCGACCTGCAGCCCGCCCCCGACAAGGCCTGTCGCGCTACTCACGGACCCGGCCGTGGTGACCGCAATTCCATTGTTGGTCGCGATCACCGTGGAGTCCAGCGTGTTGGTCTGCCCCATATGCCAGACAGCGTTGAAGGAATTGCTGGACCATGTCGCACCGTTGGTGGTGTACGCTGCGGGTGCTGAGGCCGCGCCGGCATTGCCCCAGTAGGCCCAGATATACGAGCCTGCGGACAACTGCGGCACCTGCACCCATACACAGGAATTGGTGCTGGTGGCCCATTTCTCGATTTCGTAGTTTAACTCGGTCACGCCGTCGTCCGCCGAGAAGCGCAGATCGTAGCCGTTCGCCGAGGCAAACTGGTTATACGAGAAACCAGGGATGCTCTCGCCCAAGACGACGAGCGCCGGGAAATTCGTAAGCGTCTCCGACCTGTTGTAGCCGGAAAAAGTGATGTTCATTCTGTTCGACCAGGCGTTGAATGCTGTCGGTGTTGCGACCACGGCATTCCAGCGATATTCGCTCGCACCATTCAGCGGCAGACGCCAGCGATCGCCCTCGATCACTGGCATCAGTTCGTTCGTCGAAACACCCGAACAATCTATTTTGTCGGGCGCGCCAAATCGCGCTATGCTGAACTCCAATGTAAAATTCCTGTCGCGCGGCCAGGTTTTCAGAACCCATTGGTTGCCCTTTCTATGCAGCGAAGCGCTGCCGTCGGTGCGCACGTCTCCGAAATCTATGATCTTGCCAGTGCCATTCAGATTGACGAGGTAAGGTGTCCAGAAATCGGGGTAATTCGTGTTGGGTTCGGGAACGAATGTCACAAGCGTGCCATTGCTTTGGATGCCAAGCGTTCCCAGCCTGATGCGGGACTGGCTGTCGCTGATGCCCTGCAACTGTAATCTGGCGCCGGAATCGTGATCCGATAGCCCGATGAGCCAGTCGTAGTCTCCATCGGCAATATTTGTTGAAATGGTGACGGTGAATGGGCCATCGGAATTGGTTTGGCCAGCCTCCCATTGGCTGGTGCCAGGCGAAAGAGTGTGGTCCTGCTGGAATTTGATGCTGCCGTTTTGACAGAAATGAACAAAGCAGTTGTAGTCCTTTGACAAAGTTTGCCCGACCTGCCAGGCATACGTGAGCTGAAACTTTCGCGCAGCGGTTTGCTGAAATTGCGCAACTGTCGGATGAATGCGAATGGCCGTAGTCAGATCCCAATCGGTGGCACTGCGGGCATTGATGAAAAGCGTGTCGCCGGCGTCGGCGAAGTCCGTAACCACAGCGTCGCGCAGAACAGTGCCGGCGGAAACGCCCGCCCCTTGCGCCAGCCAGCCGAATTGAGGCAGGCTCCAGCCATCAACCGACAATGTATTGGAGCTGCCGTTGGCGGTTATTGTGAGCCCATTTTCGTAGGCGATACGAACACAGTCGCTATCACTGCCGGATTTGGCGGCGGCGGTGAGGTCAACCCAGTTCCCGTCCTGTTCGTAAAGAATCTCCACCGGTCTGGCTTTGCCGTAGCGGGCCGTGACCGGTAAAAGTAAATGATGTTCCAGCCACGGGAAAGGAACCTGCGAGTAAACGCTGCTGTCCACAAAACCGGCATGCCCATAAGCCACTTCATCAAGCCGGTACTTGTCGAGCGTCACCATCGTCGGCGGACCGGCCAGTTTGTTTCGTAATTGTCGGGCCACCAGCGATTGTAGTAGCCCATGCCGTGATTGAATTGCAGCGGATGGATCTTCAGCAAATCGAAGTCAACGTGCAGTGGCACGCTGAATCCGCCGCCGCTGCCGATTTGCGCTTCCACTCCGTCAAGACACCCACTCCAATACCAATGGTTTTTGCCTTCGCCTAAGACGGGCCCCGCATGCGTGGCGCGCTCGTAAGCCCAGAGTTGCCGATGCACATTCCAGACTTGCGAGAACATGCCGGCGCCTTGTTCTCCAGCCCGGTAGTCCACGTGAAACCATGGCGCCACGGATGAATGCACGTCAAGGTAGTCGGCTGTTGTTCCGTAACGCCGATGGATTTCCGGCGATTGCGTGGCGGCCAGCCGCAGAATGGCGTTCGGCTTGGTCGCAAAAGACTGGATTTGGGTGGTGGAATTGGACCAGGCGAGCGTCAGTGTACCTTGGGAAGTTAGCGCAATGTCGTTGGTGTCGTAAAGATCGTAATTCGGATAGTAATCAGCGTAATTCTCGTGCAGCGCCACGGCAATGCCGAAACTGGATGCCGCAGCGACCAGGTTGCTCATTCCGGGGTCGCCGCCAAGACTGGCTTGTGCCGGGTAATGATCGGGCAGAGCATTGTCGTAGCCGCTGCGTTGCCAGTCATGAACAATCGCAACGCAGTTTGTTATGCCATAATCGGCCAGGTTGGTCAGCGTGTTTGCAATGTTTGTAAAACTGCCGCCCCAAATATCCAGCACCACTCTATTTGCGAGGTAATCCAGGTATGGCGAAGGCGGATTAGGGTTGTTCGGAAACACCTCGGCCTGATGCCACGCCACGGAGAATACGATCCTATCCTGGAGGTAATGGCGGGAACCGTCGGTGAGTGTATTGTAAGAAATCATGGACGAGTCTTGAGATGAGGCTGCCGAAGCGGTCCAGTCGAGAATAGTGCTCGCAAACATGTTCTCCTGCTCCAGAAAGTTCACAACGCATGGAGAATAGGGCACGACCATTTGCTGGCTGCGTAAAACCGGGCCCCACCCGCCGGGTTTGAACGTTTGGATGAATGCCTGATCGCACGTGACGGACATCGCAAGACTCTTGCCCAATATCTGGCCAACAACACAAACTGTGGCGCTGGTCGTTCCGACAAGGAATTTCTGCACGAGCGCAATTCCCTGATTCGTAGACTGGAGAACAGCAGACTGAAAGACGGGCGTTTGCGTCCATGAAATGGCTGTATCGTTCGCCAAGGGGATGGAAACAGGCGCATCGCCTGTCATCTGCGCATTCAGTGTCAGTGTTCCAAAGGCGCCATCGTTGGGTGATTGCGGAGCCTGCCAGACATATTCCAGCCAACCATCGGCTCCCGTATAATGGAAACGGGCCACGTTGTTGGAAAGCTGATAGTATGTGGACCCGTCAAAGCCGCTGCATGGGGCAACATCGCCGGTTTGCACCGACCATAGATTGGAAATCGCCAGCGGCGCTGGAGTCGGATGAGTGATTGGAATGGGATTGTAACCGTCCAGCGTCAGAATCCGGTCACCCCAAAGGGAATAGTCGAACGATGCATTGTTACTCGGCCCCGGATCAACCTCGAAACGGAGCAGCAGGTTCGAACCTGCCAACGATGAAAAATCAAATTGAAACGGTTGCCAGATATCGTTGGTCTGATTCAATTCCAGCAGTTTGACGCCGTTTGCGAAGATGCGGAAGGTGACGCCATCAGATTTGCCGACGGCATCCGATCTCAACGCCGTTGCGCCGGTAAACAGAATGCTTGTAGTATTGGTGGGCAGCAGGAAATCGAATTGCTGAAAGGTAATCCCTGTGCCATTTCGCCATGGACAATGAAGCAAAAACGCCTGTTTGCCATTCTGTGTGCCAGACTGTTCGCATGCCACACCAGTCCTGGCATCAAAGGATCCAAAAGGGCCCGACCAGCCGAGAGGGAATTGCTGCTCCGCCTGCCCGCGATAGGCATAACCCACGACATAGAGGCCCATGTCGTTAAGCGTCATCACTGCCGCATCCGGCGTGACGATCGGTTGCTCCACGGCGCGTGACAAGGCGGGAATCAGCGAAAGACAGACGGCAAATCCGAAGGCGACCAGAAACATGTTGCCTTCTTTAATTGGCGCACGGAAATTACGATTCGCCAATGTATTTTCCGTTATTGCGGCCATTTTTTCTCTGTCTTCCATCCATCATATCCGTTCGGGAGTTTCGATGCCGAGAAGTTCGAGCCCTTTCCTCAGCACTCTGGCCACGGCCTTGCAGAGCCTGACACGGCTTTCGCGGACACCGTCCGGCGCTTTAAGGAAAGGCACATTCTGATAGAAGGCGTTATACGACTGGGATAAATCATACAGATAATCCGCGAGCACGCTTGGCTTGAAACTCTCCGCGGCCCTGATGATCGTCTCGGGAAATCTCGTCAATTTTATCGCAAGCACCCGCTCCGTCGGATCGGAGATCACGACCGGAAATTCCTCTAGCGAATTCCCCGGGTATTTTTCAGCGTATTTGTCCACCACACTCGAAATGCGGGCATAGGTGTACTGAAGATACGGCCCGGAGTTTCCGTCCAGCGCCATGGCTTTCTCCCAGGTGAACGTAACAGTTGTCTGGGGATTCTGGCTCAGATCGGCATACTTGACCGCGCCTATACCAACGGCACGGGCGACTTCCTTCTGTTGCTCTTCTCCCATTTCAGTGCTGGTTGTCTTGACGATACTCACGGCCCGGGCTTCCGCCTCGTCGAGCAATCGTTCCAGTTTTATTACGTTGCCCTCCCTCGTCGAAAATGTTCCCTCCGGCAGGCGCATCAAACCAAACCACACATGATCTAGCGCGGTTTTATAGCCAAGTCTTCGACAGATTGCGAATATCTGCTTGAAATGAAGTTGCTGGCGTTCGTCCGTGACATACACGATTCGCTCCGGGTTGAATTCGGCGACTCTGCTCGCGACAGTCGCAATATCGGTGGATGCATAGTTAAGGCCTCCATCGCTCTTCCTGACAATACAGACCGGCAGCTTTTCTTCCTCGAGAAAAACGACCGTCGCGCCTTCGCTTTCAACCGCCATGCCTTTTTCCTGCAATAAGGCGACCATGGCTTTTGACTCGCTGCTGTAATGGCTCTCTCCTCTGACAAAATCGAATGACACGCCGAGTCGCTTATAAATCCGATTGAATTCCCTCATGCTGACTTCGACAAACTCTTTCCACAAGCGCGTATTCTCGGGATCGCCGGACTGCAATTTGACCAATTCCTGGCGACATTGATTCATCCATGCTTCGTCTTCTTTTGTCCTGTTGTAACTCTTGACGTAAATCCGCTCCAACTCCTCGACAGGATTGACGGCGAAAGCGTCCTTATCCAGAAAATTGCGGTACCCCATAATGATGATACCGAATTGCGTTCCCCAGTCACCGATGTGATTGTCTGAAATCACACGATATCCGAGAAACCGAAACATCCTGTCCAGTGAGTTGCCTATGATGGTTGAGCGGATGTGACCGATGTGCATTGGTTTGGCTACATTGGGGCTGGAATAATCAATAACAATCGCACGGCCGGCACCAACTTCCGGGACGCCAAGATTCGAATTTCCCATCATCCCCGGCAGATTTCCGGACAGCCACTCCGTCTTCAGATACATATTGATGAAACCTGCGCCCGCGATTTCCACCTTCTGAAGGCACTCATGCAGCGGGACGGAACCGACGGCAGCCAGGGCTATCTCTCGCGGATTCTTCTTTAGAAGTTTGGCCAGCGACATGGCCGCGTTGCACTGGTAATCGCCAAACTCCGGATTTGACGTGGCGGCAACACAAATTCCGGAAAAGTCCGCGCCTGATCCAGCCAGGGCTCTTTCGAATCCGGCTTTCGCCCATTCGCCCAGTATCCTGTTTATTGTCATGATGCCAAAACCTCCGATTCGTTGTGCGCAACCCTTCCCGCATTGTACGAGTAAATGAGGTAGATTACTCCGCCGATCCCACCCCATAGCAGCAGCGTGCAATCCACAAGAATGGAAAGCATAAATGCCGAGGCCTGGGATACGCCAAAAACAAGGAACAAGTAGATGGTGGCGCCTTCGCGCGTCCCAAGTCCGCTGGGCGTAATCGGAATGCACGTTACTGCCGCTATCGTAGGTACAACCGTCATATAATCCCAGAACGAAAGTTTTATGCCTAGCGCCGTGCCAAGGAAACAACTGCAAAGAACAAACATGATCTGATTAACCATTGACAGCGCGATTGTCTTGACGAACACATCAGGGCTGCTCAAGCAAACGTGAAATGCGTCGTATACCCTGCGAACGACTTCCACGATCCTCCCCTTTTTCCCGAAAAGATTGAAAACCTTCCATCGTTCGAGAAGATCACGACGCAGCAAGATTCCAAGAGCGCAAACCGCCCCTGCCAGCAGTGCAAGATTGAAAATCATGGCCACTTTGGTCTCTCGATGAGCCATGAAAAAACGAAAACGTATCGTCATTATTACCAGCATCATACCGATCATGGAGATAAGCCCTGTTATTCTATCAATGAACACAGTGGCTACGATTTCTGCTTTCTTATGCGAACTTTCTTTTGACGCATAGTACGCCTTTACGAAGTCGCCGCCCGTCGCGCCAGGTATTAGTGAATTAAAGAAATGCCCGATGAAATACAACACAACGACACGTCCGCCGGATATTCGCAACCCCTGCGCCTTCAGCAAGGTGTTCCATCTCCAAGAGCACAGAAGAAAACAAAGGGCAAAACATGCGAATCCAAGAGCGAGAAACGGCCAGTTATCAGCGGCTGTCCGCAGTGCTTCTGCGAGCTTTCCGAGGTCGCCTTTTGCCTGCATTCTCCGGACTATCAAGACGATGAGCCCTATTCCGATGGTCAACTGGGCGAGAAAGATCAAGCGTTTCTTCATTGGTCACGCTTCAGAAAGTATATCCTTGAAAGTATCGGTGATCCCGATTCTGGGCGTCCATCCCGTGTGGGCATGAATCTTGGCTGTGTCAAGCGAAGGCGAGCTGTCTGTAGGCCTGAATTTGGACGGATCGACCGCGATCTTCGGATGGATTCCGGCGAGGTCACACAGTCTTTCAAGCACGTCGCGCACTGCGAGCACGTTTTGGGACGAGATATTATACGCTTCGCCGCTGCGCCCCAGCTCCAACAGGAGCCTGTAGGCCCGCGTCACGTCGCGCACGTCCATGATATCGCGCCGGCTATCAAGATTGCCAACTTTCAGAACAGCGTCCGATTCACCCCTTGCAATCGCTTTTATCTGATGTGCAAACGACGGAACGAAGAACTGCGGCGATTGACATGGCCCTGTATGGTTGTTCGGTCTCGCAGTCATTGCCGACATCCCATATTGCCTGGCATAGGCCAGCGTTGTGAGATCTGCCGCCGTCTTTGAAATTGCGTACATGCTGACCGGGGCGACCGGCGCATCTTCCCTTATCGCCTCTGCGACTGATGCCGTTCCATATATTTGCGCCGTCGAAACTACAAGAATCCTGACCTCAGACTTTCGCTTCCTGAACGCCTCAAGAACGTTGAGAGTGCCAAGAACGTTCACTGAAAACATGAGAGCCGGATTCGAATGCCCTGCAGGCACGAAAGAGATGGCCCCAAGGTGAATGCAGGCGTTGCAGTCAGAAGAAGATATCGCCCTTTCCACGCTTGTGGAATCGCAGAGGTCGCCGGTCAGACTGGCAGCAGCTTCCCCGACCGGAGATTGAAAACACGCATCGAACGCCACTGCCTCGTGACCGTTCCCCGCCAATTCCCGTATCATGTGCCGCCCTACGAAGCCGGCGGCTCCAGTCACGAGGACGCGCATGTTCTGCTGTCCCCCTGGGTTTTGACTTTCTTCAGACGATCAATGTCAGCATCAACCATCATTTTCACCAGTCCCTCGAAATCGACTCGCGGCTGCCACTTCAGCACCCGGCGCGCTTTGCTGCTGTCACCCATCAAATGTGCGACCTCAGCCGGCCGGATCAAGGCCTGGTCGGTCACAACGTATTTCTGCCAATCCAGTCCCACATAATTGAATGCTGTCTTCACAAAATCCCTGACCGAGCGCGCGACACCGGTTGCCACGACATAATCGTCTGGTGCCGGCTGCTGAAGCATCATCCACATTGCCTCGACATAATCGCCGGCAAATCCCCAATCCCGTTCGGAATCCAGGTTGCCCATGCGGAGCTCTTTGCTTAATCCAAGCTTGATCCTGGCCACGCCGTCGGTCACTTTTCTTGTCACAAATTCCATACCGCGTCTCGGGCTCTCGTGATTAAAAAGGATGCCTGATACCGCGAATAAATCGTAACTCTCGCGATAATTCACCGTGATATAATGGCCAAACGCCTTCGACACGCCGTACGGACTGCGCGGGTAGAACGGCGTCAGTTCGGTCTGCGGCACCTCGCGCACCTTGCCGAACATTTCGCTGCTTGAGGCCTGATAGAACCTGGCTTTGGCGCAAACCCTGCGCATCGCCTCGAGAATGCGCACGACGCCAATCGCCGTAAATTCGCCCGTCAGGATAGGCTGGTCCCACGATGTCGGCACAAACGACATGGCCGCGAGATTGTATATTTCATCCGGATTAGCATCCTGCATTATCTTTATCAACGATAGCTCATCGAGGAGATCGGCCTGATGAAGAACGATCTTGTCTTTGATGTGCGCTATCCTTTCAAAAGTCTCGGTGCTTGCGCGTCGGACCATTCCATGCACTTCGTAACCTTTGCCGAGCAAAAACTCAGCAAGATACGATCCATCTTGTCCGGTGATTCCTGTAATAAGCGCTCTCTTCATTCGATTGTCAGCCTCCCATTTTCGGGGCAATCCCCCATGCTGCTGCGATTATTCGTACACCCTCCCGAATATCCGATTCCGAAACGTTCGGACTGGGTTCCATCACCAGGAGAATATCCGGTCTTATGAATTTCTTGAAGCTTTCAAAATTCATCTTCCCTTTTGGCGGCATCAGATGATCGTGCGCCGGCGGCATCACATCGTGCACGTGCATGCCTGCAAGAAAAGGGGAAAGCCGCTCAAGCCAGTGTTTGTGACTGATAAGATTCAGGTTTTCGCGGATTTGACTGTGCCCCATGTCGTGCCAATATCTTATCAATGGAGAATTGAACTTTTTTCCGATTTCTTCCATCTCGGTCTCGCAAGGAATGCTCTCCCAAAATGGCAGAATCTCCACTGCAAGCGCGACTTTTGTCTTTTCAAGTTCAGGCAGAAGCGTTTCGAGCCCCCAGCAGAGTCCATCAATATGCTTTTGCGCTTTCTTGTCCCGCTGCATCAACATCTTGATCTTCAGCTTATCGTACTTTTCGCTGTATTGTGCGCCCTCTTCGTGCAGCGCTATCAGCTCCGGCGTGAACTTCGGCATATCAACATAACCGGCATGGAAATTTACGCACTTTGCGCCGATCTCGGCGGCGAAGTTGATGGTCTTCAGTGTGTTGGCAACAGCCATCTCGCGTTCGCTTCTGTCCATGCTGGACAAAAGGAACAGTTCCGGATGCGGCCGCGGCGCGGACATTGGGACAGGACAATAGTTATGAAGGCTGTCAACAACAACGGCTTTCTGCTCGACCATCTTCCGCACGCCGGGCACAAGCGGAACAGCCAGATCGTAACCCAGTTCAACATGATCGAATCCCAGCCCAAGGATTTCCTCGATCATGCCTTCCCCGGTAGTGTGGCGGCAAGCATTCCAGCGAGTTGTTAAGCTGAGTATCATTCTCTATATGAAAAAACTGAACTCCCTGGGGTTTAATCCAGGGAGTTCACGCACATAAAGTTCGTGTGGTTTCAGGTATTGAAAAATTGCCAATGTACGCCCTGCAACCTTATCGGATGACAAGTCTTGCTCTTGCCCTTGCGGATTTCTTGCGTCGCTTTTCGCTCGGCTTCTCGTAATAACGATTGGCCCGAAGCTGCTTCATCATTCCTTCCTTGTCCATGATCTTCTTCAGCCGCTTCAGCGCTCGCTCCACTGTCTCACCGCGTTTAATTCTCACTTGGATAGCAATAAGTCTTCACCTTCCCTTCAATGCGTTGTGTTCTGACAACTAATCAGAAAGCGTCTCACGCTGTCAACCAGTTTCGCGTCATGCAGTCCTGCAATACGGTATTCTCATAAACCGGAATGCAAAACTGGACGTCTTCCTATCGAATGGTACGTAAATCCATTTTTGACCATTGTCGCCGGATCAAAAACGTTTCTGCCGTCAATGATGATCGGACATTTCATCACCTTCCTGAGCTCTTCGATGTTCAGCTTCCGGATTTCCGGCCACTCCGTCAGAATCAGCAACGCATCCGCTCCCTGGGCACATTCCAAAGGCGTGGCGCAATAATTCAGGCCGGGGTACAGAACTTCGAATTTCTCACGGGCAATGGGATCCCAAAGCCGCAAGTGCGCTTTCTTTTCCAATAAGCGGGGCACAAAATAGAGCGAGGGCGACTCGCGCACGTCGTCCGTTCCCGGTTTGAATGCCAGGCCGCATACGGCAATTGTCTTGCCCTCCACCACCCACAATTCCTGCTGGAGCTTTCGCATCAAGTGCTCTTTCTGATTAACATTGATGCGCTGCACCTCCTTCAACAGATCAAGGCTGTAGCCCAACTCGTCACCCATGCGCACAAACGCGTCAACATCCTTGGGAAAACACGATCCGCCGTAACCGACGCCGGCATTCAGGAACTGATGACCAATCCTTGCATCCTGCCCCATGCCATGCGCAACTTTCTTGATATCAGCTCCAGTGAGCTCACAGATTCTGCTTACCGCGTTGATAAACGATATCTTCATTGCCAGGAAGGAATTGGAGGCGTGCTTGGTCAATTCCGCGCTGGCAATATCCATCTCGAGATACTCGCACTTGCTGCTCTTGACTATCGGAGCATACATCTCGCGCAGAAGCGCGGCGGCATGTTCGCTCTCGACGCCCACGACGATTCTGTCGGGGTGAAACGCATCTTTGACCGCCGTGCCTTCCCTCAGGAATTCCGGGTTCGAGGCTATGTCGAAGGGTATGTCCTCTTTAAGATACTTGTTCATCGTGCGCTTGAGCTGTTCGCTGGTGTTGACGATGACCGTGCTCTTTTCGACGAGGAGCCTGTAGGACTTCATGTTCGCGGCAACTTCGCGCCCCACTTGCTCAACGTACGACATGTTGGCCTCTCCGCCATGCCCGGGCGGAGTGCCGACCGCTATGAAAATGACTTCCGAGAACTCGGTGCCTTCCTTTATGGATGTCGAGAAACGAAGACGGCCAGCCTTGACGTTTCTCACGGTGATTTCTTCCAGCCCTTCCTCGTAGATCGGCATCTGGAGATTTCTGAGATTATCCACCTTGCGCGCGTCGTTATCCACGCACAGCACGTCATGCCCGATCTCGGCAAAAGTCGTGCCGGTCACGAGCCCCACATATCCGGTGCCCACAATCGTAATCTTCATGCCTCGCCGCATCTCCTTTTCTTCAGTCCTTCACCCAATCCATTGAAAAGATCCAGACAGTACTGGATATCCGGAGCATCTTCCTTGCACTACGAAATTGTGGATTTTGTTCTTCTAAACATGCCATTACAAGAAAAAACCGCGACGGAGAAAGGTCTCCTTTTCCGCGCAGCGGTTCCGTTCAACGTCCGTGTGCATGTTGCCGAG